>DTSI01000120.1:17863-23512 GCA_012965425.1 Methylococcaceae bacterium | reverse complement strand
CCATATTGCTAAAACTTGGGTCAGAGTCGTTAAAAGCATGGCATACGTCTCTTAATGACATATAGATTTTAATTTTCTTGGTACCTTGAGCCTACAATAGTTTTTTTTTACAGAAAACACTTCATTAATTATCATAGTTATAAATGTTTAATCGCTTTTTTCCAATAACTAACATTACTAAATCTTGGTTTTTTAATATGTTTTATTGCTCTCTCATTTTCCTCAGGTGACTTATTTTGCAATGCTTTAGCTTGATTATCCAATTCTATACTGGCGCTTTTAAGTGCCTCTGCAGCTTGTAAATGACCAGAGAAAAAAAACCCAACAGACACTAAAAAAAAGGCCATGCTCTTTCTACTGTTAAATTGTTTCATGATAACTATCTCTATGTTAAGAAAATAAAAAGCTAAAACTTCTAATAATCACCACCATCAAATGACAATTTTGGGACACGGTTTCATTTTAACCACTATCTGAGACATTACGCAACAAATTTAAAATAAAAATTAAGTATATTCTATAACTAATTGTTTTATTTTGATTTTTTAATTAAAAATGTTTAATAAAAACAACATTATTTTTTAGTTAAACCCCCTTGCTAGTATCGTTTACACCCTGTAAATATGAGCTTCGATACAGAATTGCGCCATTATCACTCAAACAAATCAATTGGCATAGAACTCCACTCTGGGCGGCTTTGCTCTCTGGAAAGTTTACTTTTTATATTTTCAACAGCGATCATGTACCTATGCTGATAGTTGAAACCTAAACGCAAATTAATTACCGCCTTACAGATTGCCTTGCTGTTTACCAACCCATCTAGTTAAATAAACATTCCTCGAGCCGATTCAGTTAACGAAACTCAAAAAATAGTTCGAGGAGGCATAATAAGCGAAAAATCCTTATTATTTTCTCAGTTATAGTTACTAAAATGATTTAAAGGACTGATAACTATGGGATTTTATCTTATTTCAACCCTATACTTATAGCGCTGAAAAGATGAAGCTATGATCACATTTTTATATATTTAACTTATGAGCATCCGGATACTCGGTCTATAAAAAAATTGATTGCCTAACGAATCCTAATACTTTTTTGTATGCAATCAACTTCTATAATGTCCCCTTTCTTTAGGACTGTATTTTTATGTATCGGAATATAAAATTTATCGGTCGTCTGACCAAAAATAGTCTGATTTTGGACTACAGTTGATTTTATGTTTTTAGCACATTTATCATGGCAATCCTGTACTGTTTTATAGAAAGGAGATAAAACATCAAAGCGACCTTTATTACTACCGCACATATCAACGCACCTAGCATGCTCTGCTTTAATGTTTTTCGCCTGACTAAGTCCCGGTAAATATAACAACAATCCGAATACGATCCAAATAACGTTATTAATTCTCATGATTTATGATTTCCTATGTGTCTCGTTGATTACAATTATTTCTCTTCTGCATTTGATTGCGTTTATTCCTTAAGCAAACTTTCAATCATGTTTCTAAACGCATCATTAACGGTGAAATAATGTCCCTTTTCTTCATGTAATGAGGTTCCTGAGAAATGATAGTCCAACAAATGTTTTAGAAATGCCTCAAGATCTGCCACGACATAGTCATCTCCATTGTTATCTTTAATTGTAACTTTTCTATAAACCATCGATTGCGTTATAACCTAATTCATACAAAGTGGGCACATCAACTGGAACTCAAAAACATGCGCATCTGACGTTTTAACGATCGAAACGCTTGCAACTTTTCATCTTAAATGATGCTTTACTGAGGAGCATTGTTTTTATTTTTTTAAACAAAACCCAGTTAATAGTCAGGGTTTGTTCTATGAAAAGTAAGAATCAATAGCTACTGTATTATCATTCTCATAAAAAATTTTTGTCACGAGAGAGCTTTAGAACTGTCATTATTCGCAATGATCCTGCATCACTATGGAGTGCCTCAAAAATGCTATCGTCAATAAATCAAGATACATAATTTAATCATCACATTCAATCAAATCCTAAATTGGTAAATCAATTCCTAGTGATGAATAGCTTAAACATGAAAAAATCTAGATATTATGGATCATGTTTAAAAATCTTAATCGTACCAGATTGACCTGCATTCATTGGTTCAGAAAACAGTATCAGTTAATTACATCGTTACTATTCATTTAATTCAACACTGACAGCATAAACCCATAAAAACAGCTAAATTTAATCTAAAAATAGATGATTAACCGTGGACAGCAATGACTTCAACTTTGAATTCAGGGAAATGTTTCGAATTTCTGCCTCATCTCCTCCTTCTATGGAGCAGGGAATATAAAACTGAAAAAAAGGTCTTAATCTTACTTCTCAACTGTCTCATTGATGAGATACAGATCAATCAGAAAAAACATCCCCAATTGAGGTGGGTTGGTTATGCTCCTTATTCTTTTAAATCAAGCCACCGTTTTCAGGCTTCTGTAATGGATAGGCTGCCCTCTGCATGCAATGACACGGGGTTTAAGTGAGTCAGTTTGACGCGCGTCAATTTGTCACTTTATTAAAGTAGTACTTTTGATTTATCATCCCCCTACTTGAATATTCCCCTACTTTCAAATTACCGTTTTTTCATTATTGATTATTTCATTACACACAACTGAATCTGGCAAGTAGAAATACCGACCTTATTCCTCCCTTTTTTTCCTTATTCCTCCCTTTTTTATGATTTCACACGTCAAAAAACCTTTGTTTTTAATGTCACTGTTGGTGCTCATGCTCACAACGGCTGTTTTTTATTATATTTCTTATAATTTTTCATGGTCTTTTAAACCCCCAAAACCGGCTCTGAAGGTACAGAAAAATATAAGTGATGCCCTTCTTACCAAGACAGCATTCATTTCTAATGACGGTTATCAACATCCATTAAAAATATGGCGTGCTAAAAATGGAAATCACAAAGCAATTGTTGTATGTCTGCATGGATTTAATGATTACTCTTCGTCATTTACCTCACTGGGAAAGTATTTATCTACACAGGATATTAAAACCATAGCCTATGATCAAAGAGGGTTTGGGGGTACAAATTCTCCTGGTTATTGGCATGGTGGCTCAGTAATGGCTGATGATCTATTTTCTTTAGTTGCTTTGATAAAGTCCCAAGAACAAAAGACCCTGTCATCCACGCTACTTGATGTTAATGGTGTGATCCTGGTTGCTCCGTCCGTGCGGGGAAGAACAGTAATGCCGTGGTATCAACGGGCAACCCTGTGGTTGGCGGCACATACTATTCCATGGGCACAAATAGGTGGCGGTGGACTGAAAATCACCCCATCGGATAATATAGCCATGTTACGAGATCTGCGCAAAGATCCCTTGATTATTAAAAAAACAATTATCGCTACTGTTTGGGGTTTAGTTAACTTAATGGATGATGCCTTATTAGCATCAAATGATTTAAATGCTAATACGTTGTTGCTCTATGGTAAGAAGGATGAAGTTATTCCACCCGTTGCAATGAAAAAAATGATTGATTCACTCCCGGTAAAAAGGACACATATTCAAAAAATCATCTATGACGAGGGTTATCATATGTTATTGCGTGATTTACAAGGATGGCTTGTTCAATCTGATATAAATATTTGGATTCAAAATGCATTAGTTGTCAACTCTAGCCGTGTAGTGGAAAATCAGCAAATTTTGTAAAGATCAGGTCTTTTTCTCAACATGTTGGTAGTGTTTAAGAATCATTTAATTCGGAGAAAATATTATGGTTGTCTGATGGGTGCTAATAATCAAACGATGCCAAAAACTACAATAAGTAATCGATAGTATTCTATTTTTAATATCAATGACGCCGTGAGGGGTTATATTGGCCATAGGGGTCAAAAATAGATTAGGTCGCTTACCGGTACACTTACTTTGCTAAAAAGCATACGGTTAAATCAACGCTCTAGTTCAAGTAACCTTGCGCGAAACAGTTTTAACTTCTCTTGAACGGCTGAGGTATTAGCGGGTCCTAAGCGAATCATTTGTTTTTCAACACCGGATAACGCTTCATAATTTGGATTCGCAAATTGGTACCGACTTAGTTTTTTTATGAGTTGGATTTCTTCCCAAACGATTGGCGCAGCCAAAACAGCATCGATCGATTTCAAAAGCATTTTATCTAAGGTGTAATCATCAGCGTGACTGAACTGTTCAAAAACAATTTGCATCAGTGATTTATACTCGCTGATAAAAACCATGACTGCATCAACATCCACCTGTGTAAAGGTAGTGACTATTTTATTAAAACGGTGATAGCCTTCAGGATTGAGTATTAAAGCATCCCCTGATACTAAAACTGGAAATGAACTTTCTGGCTTTAAAAAGAACCGGTGTTTAAAAAGAATATCGCCTTGGGCAATATCATTAACGAGCGTTACAAAACGCTGTAACAGATTTTCTTGTCCGAACAAATTAGCGCCGTTAAAATCATGAAATAATGGTATTAGTGCGGCACGAATAAAATCATCACTGTCAGCTAAAGCAATCACCGGTGGCTTAATTAACACCGGCTCTAACATGTCTTCTAAGGCTATCCACTCATCGACAGGTTCCTCAGATAAGATGTCACTGATTGTGTTTTTCTGCTCAAGCACTAGCGGTTTAGATTCTGGTTCTGATTTCGTTATCGGTGTAACAGGCTTAACTTCAACGATCGGCGGTATAGGTACAGACTTAGCAATAATATCTTCTGAATGATCCTTCTCAGACTCATCCTGTTCCATAAAAACAAAAAAAATACCGCCACAAAGTAGTCCTAAAAAAACTAAAAGCCGAATCATAAATTAATCCCTCTCACCACTCTCCAAAAACCTATATTTAGCCTATAACATTATCGCTAAACACCCATTATTTAGCGATACATGCAATCGACTAAATAGTAATCAAACAACTCTGGCTGACTTTTAACCAGATTTAAAACAGGGTTATAATTTTTCGCTACAAAATAAAGTACGCCAATCTAACAAGCCTTGTTTCTTAAGTTGTTTACACCCAAGTTTTCTAAATCGTCACTATCGGCATGCTTTCTGACTATAGAAAGTAGCCGTACAGAAGCATTGTCTTTTACATAAATTAAGTTGCAAAAATAAAAAAACATTCAAGATAAACTTCTGTTTTAGCTAAAAGCTGACATACCAAAACTATGTAACCAGTTATAACTGGCCATAATCAGGAAACGTTTTAAAACAAACAGCTATCATTTGTTCAAAATTAGGGTCACTTTTAGCCAGATTAGCTTTAGCAGAAACGACCATGATATTCTCCGGTTCATAACCCTTTGTATTATATCTACACGATCAAAAAACCCGTTAGTTAATAATGCACCTGAAAAAGTAAACCATCTTTAGTAATAGGGCAACAATAAGGAGTCTTTAATAACTCATTTTTAAGGCCCTGAGTACGAATAGATTTCTTAACTCCAACAGGCAATCTGTAGAGTTCCAACAGAAAATCATAGCGAAACTTATCAAACCCTAATTCAAAAAACTGAAAACTCATCTTTCACCTCTTAAGTAGAAAGGTTAAATAAATTAAAACACGCTTTTAGTAAACAAATTATGAGTAAAACATGAGGAACATATGCCACTTTAAAATAGGTAAATAGACAACAAGTGCACCACG
>DTSI01000120.1:0-17853 GCA_012965425.1 Methylococcaceae bacterium | reverse complement strand
AAATGGCACTGATAATTGGAGTTTTCGCAGGATGCTTTGTTCACGTATAGCAATTATTTTTGATTGAAACCTAGCAACAATATTAATCCATGCCTATCAACTAACTGAAGTTTTTCCAGAATGTGACACAGTGTCGCTCCTCAACATGACAGATAACAAGGTGAAATATATCCCTGCATTATGTAAAAGAAGGGAACTTAAAATTTTAATATGTCCTCTAATAATGCGTAAAAAAAAGTTTTATATGGGGATTTTCATTGGGTGATCAAAACATTATTTTAATTTTGCTATTAGCATTGTAGTTCTACCCTATTATTTTTTTATAACTTTTGAGCCCACACAAACCAAATAACCTAACCATAAGTAGTTATGACAACCATGATTATGTTCATTCATTAAGAGGTGTAAAATGAGACTTGAAAAACTTGATATAAAAGACTTTGCCACACAACACTATCTAAATGAATATCTCGATGAGCACAAAGGAGAACATTTACCTAAAGCACTACATATGCTTAAAAAATTACAAATTAAGCTAATGGGTAATGCAATGACCTCTGAGGAATTTGAAATAGCGTTATCGAACGAAATACATCGGCTTAAATACATTGCCTGTAAACAACAAACAGAAAAAGAGCGGCATGGGTAACACTTTTCACGGCCTTTTAAAATACGCAGTAATTGCATTCGAAAATAATTTTATGCATAAAAAAAGGCACATTCAGTTTAATAGTTCTGAGTGTGCCGTTCCTTCTTTCAAAGGATGTTTTTATTAAAACTAAACCTCAATTCAAAATAATACCAGTTTCGTTAGCAAAAGCATGTTATCTATTCATCGAGAAAAACTAAACATAAATATTATTTGTTATTTTTAGGGTCGAAAAATTCCCCCCATTCTTGATCAGAACACCCGCTGATAGTAGTGACAGATAATAATAAAACAAATACAAGTAACAATTTATTCATGACTAAAACCCTCATCGTAATCATAAAAAATATAGACATTTAGGTTTTCCAAATAGTTCGCTATTTTAAGCAACGTAACCACGTAAATTCTTTGCAATTTCATTCTCTTAATTCACGCTTATCGTTAGTAGTCTGGTAAAAGGAATTATTACTGAAATTAGTCATCTAATTTTTGTGCGTGAGTAAACCGAACCCATCCTTTTTTCTCCTTCTAGTGGATGGCGACGATTTCAGCATAACTGCAACGCATAAGAAAGGGCGTATTCCGTTTTTTATGGATGCGCCCTTTCGAGAACCGTAGAATAAACTAAAAATAACGCACTCCAAACCTGTCATCTTCCACAAGCCATGACTTCCAAGTGGATGAGTTAAACCGCTGGTTTTTTTCTTCAATGTCCTCGGTAGAGACCATCATAAATTAGAGCATTCAAGCACTAAATTCAACTTGTGGCCTGTATGCTGTTTGGGAAGCAATGACTCCAAAGCATATTTAAATTAGTTTTCTCATTGCAGCCCCTAAAGCTTGCATTTTTGTTTTGCCATTATTTGATAATCTGTATTTTTGAGCTTTCATATCTGGATTGAAACGACTTGCTGCTACTGCAGCCAAATATAGTTTCGCCCGCATTCTTGATGGTCCTATTTTATTTCAAGCGCGCCACTATTTTTGCGAAAGCTTGTTTTGGGCATCCCAGCCCAAGCAAGTGGCAAAAATCACGTGGCAGTTAATGCCTACGGCGCCCCAGTTCGTCCTTGTATCTCTCAATCTGATATATTTGATTAGCTGTCAGTATATCAAGGAGTATGAGAACTTGTGTTCGTCCTTAGGTGAAAAATCTGTGACGCAGATAAAGTCCATGCTCCTCTTTCTCTGGTGCTACGCACGACGGGTATCCAGAATTCCCTACGCCTTCCGGGGACTACCAGCCTTCGCATTCGCTCTCCATGGCTGGCAGCGATTGGGATGCTTCCAGTCTAAATTCAGGGCTAAAAGTGGATCTTGTACGTTTTTTCATTGGTTCACCTAATTGCTTAGAGATGATCATAACATCTCTTGTTAGGTGGCCAAATTCACTGTACCACTACATAAACAACCACCAATAAAGGAACGAAATTCTTTAGGACATTCTATTAGAGACCAGGCTTCAGTCAAACAGGATAAACGTTATAACAACATAGCATTAAAAAACCCTTTATCTCGTTCAACCAATAAAATTATAACTGCCATCAGGCAAAACGGTGGGAAAGTTGTATTGTGGGTCAGTAAGCAAATCATATATCGCTGGGTCAGTACTTTGAACTAAGTCTTTGGTATTCAATTTCCACTCATCACTAATTGCCCTATTTTCTTGCGCACCAAGAATTGAAGTCATTCCCCAATACATATACTCAGTAATCATACAGGCATAGTCACAAGTCGGATCACCATACGAATACCATGCCGATTCAGGATATTGATCAGGGATCTCAACAAACTGACCGCCTCTAGCAATATCCATTGCATTTGCCACACTGCTCCCTACTTTCTCACCAAAAACCTCAGGGTATAGGTTTGCGTAACCTGATTGAGTAATCAAGTGCCATAGCTCTTCAAGTGAGGCATCAAATTGCCCTGTATGTCCATTTAAATGCCATTCAGGTCTTGTCTCTTCACTACCTAGATCCATCATAAATTGCTGCATCCCCTCAGTAATCAAGTCCGTATCAGTGTCTTCTACCCATAAAGCGACCGAGGCTTTATTGACAATTAAATTATCAAGAACACCTTGATTATCAATTAAACCGTCTTCATTATTATCGAGCCACTGCGCCATAATATTAGCTGCATGTAGCAGTTTATCTTCCCCTACAGCAGGCGCCGCATAGATAGGTATTCCAAACACATCAATTTTCCGATTAAACCAATCAAAACCACTGTCCGAATGACTTAAAACGTTAAAATCTGGCGTTGAATAAGAAACAATAGGAACTGACATTGCTGTTGCATCAAGATCATTAGAATCAATTTCATAGCTAGAAAAAAAATCAATAACTTGGGCTTTTGTTACCCTAGGCATTTCAGTATTTACGATTTCTGCCAACATGCTATTAGTGACGCCATAGGCCAAGCATGTATCATAAATTATTTGAGGGTTATTTAGGTTGCTATACACAAAATGATAAGCATCCTCTATTGAAACGTCATATTGGTACAAATGCGACCGAGCAGTTTTCATAATTACTGTTTTCCTTATTAATTAAAAAACTAAAGCTATCTGAGGGAGTGCGATAATAATTTCTATGGCTGGCGTGATATCACCCCAACCCAAGATCATACTGAATAGCTAACAACTCACCGTCAGCACTGCCAGGGACACCGATGAGGTCGACTGAATTTGCTGTCAAAATATCCTCTGCTAATGTTGTATTTGCAGCTAAAGCTAATAGAGTAGATTTTGTATACGTACCATTATCTAATAACGCAGTATACGTATCATGATCTGCAGAACTCGGTGCAATACCAACGACGTTCTCATAAACATGGTCGACAAACGAACCGTTGGTTGATGAGCCAATCACATTTTCTATTAAGCTCAAATCCACTACCAAATCACAGAGTCCATCCAATGTTGTTCCGCCATCAACGACGGATAACGCAGCAGACATATAGGAACCAAGGCTATCCGCACCAAACGTTGCAATAATGGCTTTAGCGGCGATACCGGCGTTGCCATCCAAATCTAAAGCATAGCCTTTGTCAGTTAATCCAATTCGTTCAATAGACAACAAATTCGTACTAGTATCACCAAAGCTATAAAGGCCCTGCGCACCAGCCCAGAAGTCGTTCTGGGTACCATGCCAAACATGAAAATAATCATTTGAAAATTCAAAATGTACAGTGTCGACACCCACGCCTCCATCGACCGGAGTCAAGTATCCATCTTCAGAAACATAGAGTATGTCATCACTAAGTGTGTCTGAACTTTCTTCTACATCAATAACACCAATTGTAAATTCTTCGTTGTATGTGAGCCCCCCTGAATCCGTTGCTGTTAGTTCAACGAACAATTTATTTTTAGTTTCATAATCAGCGGCAACACCTGTTGCTAAATGTAGCATGGAACCAACAATCTCGAACATTGATGCATCAGCCCCCCCAGTAATGCTGTACGAGAGGGTACCCCCATTAGGATCTGTGCCCGTGAGGTTTGAAATATGAAGCCCGATTTCATTCTCTGCAATCAAGTTGTTATCCAGAGCTATGTCAGTCGGTGAGAGATTAATTGGTGTTTCTATGACATAAGCGAGCATGTTGGAGCCATCCACGTCATTCCATTGGCTAGCCTCACCATAACCCACCATCCCACTTGGCCAACTGGATAATCCAATTGCAGCATAGTCCTGCCCTTCGTAGTCATCGGGTTCTGAGCCAAGCGATCCGGAACCCCAATTAGTGTAGGAAAAAAGCGAGCCATCAACCCATTGCCATCTCCCCTCTAATCCCTCGTCAGTTGCGCCGATCCACGCATATGGAACGCCACCGCCATCTGGTGCTATGGTTGAAATATTTGCTGTGCTCAGGAGGCTGTAAATGAACTCATCTTCCTCCGCAGAGGTGATAATAGCCAGGTATCCGCCAGCAGCCTCTGCAGCGGTTTGAGCCTCAGAAAAATTGAGTTCGGTTGTTATGATCTGATAATTAGAGCCACCAAAGGTTCCGGTAATTTGTGTCATTGTGTTGTCCTATACATCAACAAATATTTTTCACTTTCTCAATGGGAATAGTAATAATTTTTCTGCCTTACTGCAAAACTTAGAATCCTCATTCGACCTTATCAAGGTTTTAGAACAATCGCTGGTAGAACGCATCATCCCAACCCAAAAAGTATTGGACTTAACTAAACAGCTTTTTGGCTAATCGAGCATTTCCTGAGCAAAAAGCATCTTCTTTTAATAAACCTAATTGAGTCATGTTTTGAAACTGATTAGTTTTAGGGTCTAAGGTATGCTTCAGAAACCTTCCTTCAATACGAAAGCCAAGGTGCAGGGTACTTTTTAACGATCTCGGGTTATCCTCAAAAACATTAGAGATAATCTTATTGAATTTAATTTTCTTAAAATAAAACTCAAATAAGGTCAACATAGCAGCAGTCGATAACCCAAAGGGTGAACCGGGTACCACACCCAAAATAATTTCAGAACGCCTATGTTGACAAGAAATCTCAACCAAACTTAAAAGTCCGTAGGGATCCCCTTTGGAACAACGGATAATCCAATGCAAAGAATTATTCAGGTCTAATGACGAACTCCACTCACCATTTAAGATATTCGTTAGTTGCTCATCACTTTCGTGAAGTGGTTTTGCTAAGCGGTGAAAAGAATGAATAAAATCCTGATCTGCCCATAGTGATCTAACAAATGGCACATCATCACCTTTACGGGGCGTCAAGATACAAGACTTATTCTCAATACTTCTCCACCAAACAGGATTATTTAGCCATTTCAAACTGGCAACTGCATTCTTGTTTAATTTAAACGAATCAAGATATTTATCTAAATCAAAAGCAACCCCATTAAGGCGCATCTTCTTGATCTGTTGGTTAACATAAGCTAATGACGGCTTTGAATTCATAAATATATTATTTCTATTTCAAACATCACCCCTACCCAAGATCATGTTGAATAGCCACTAAAACAAATCACTATCAGAAGAAACCCCAACCAACTCAATAGTTACCAATACTGCTGGTTCTGGTTGTGATGCTGCTGCAGAGGATGCCGCAGAAGCAGCCTCTGCAGCAGCAACTTCTGCGGCTTTAGCAGCTTCACTAGCTGCAGTAGGCATATTGGCAAGAGCAACTGCATCATTAACTTCAGAGGAAGCAGCAAAGGATGCAGCGGAAGCAGCCTCTGCTGCAGCAATTTCTGCGGCTTTAGTAGCTTCACTAGCTGCCGTAGGCATATTGGCAAGAGCAACTGCATCATTAACTTCAGAGGAAGCAGCGGGGGATGCAGCGGAAGCAACCTCTGCAGCAGCAACTTCTGCAGCTTTAGCAGCTTCACTAGCTGCAGTAGGAGCATTAGCCTGATCAATAGCATCATTAACAACTTCTGTCCTTGGTGCTGGAGCAAGATTACCACTTGAGTCCACTACCATAACTTCACCATACTGATTTGTAATGGTTCCATTCACTGCAGTATCAAGCTCACCCTGCCCATTTGCCTCTGCCCATTCAACACTAGCACTTCCAAACCCAGCATCATTAATAGATTCACTAGCAGCGGAGGCTGCCTCTTCAGCAGCAACATCCCTTGGTGCTGGAGCAATATTACCACTTGAGTCCACCACCATAACTTCACCATACTGATTTGTAATGGTTCCATCCTCTGCAATATCAAGCTCACCCTGCCCATTTGCCTCTGCCCATTCAACTGCATCATTAATAGCTTCACTACTAGATGCAGCGGAGGCAGCCTCTCTAGCAGCAACATCAGCAGCTTTAGCAGCTTCACTAGCTGCAGTAGGAGCATTAGCCTGTGCATTTGCCACAGATGCCACTATGGAAGCTGGAGCAAGATTACCCTCCGAATCCACTACCATAGCTTCACCATACCGATTTGTAATGGTTCCATCCTCTGCAACATCAAGATCACCTTGCCCATGTCGCTCTGCCCACTCAACACTACCACTCCCAAAATCCTCATCTTCCACCCAGTCAACATAGCCTGAATCTCGAATGTATCCATCATTAGAAAGCACCATTTCAGTGCCATTCTCATTTACCAGAATCCCATCATTAGCTATTTTCAAAGAACCTTCAGTACTACCCTGCCATATATCTTTCTGATTCAACAGTGCAATCGCCTCAACGTCCATGCCGACAGTCATTGATAATTTATACTGATCGTCCATGGATTGTAATTGACCAGTTAGATCAAAATCGTCCATATCATCCATAAAGGCCATCGAGTCAGCACTCAAACCGCCCATCATCGTCGACATATACTGGTCGTCCATATTGACCAACTCGCCGCCCAGATCAAACCCATCCATATTATCAAAAAAGATGAATTCATCTGCATTCATCTGACCCAACATAGTCCCGAGATATTGATCATCCATCTCACCTAACTCACTGGCCAAATCAAAATCGTCCATGTCATCAAAGAAACCTAAATCATCTTTGTCAAAATTACCCATCATCGACGCCATATGTTGGCCGTCCATATTCGCCAACTTACCGCCCAGATCAAATCCTTCCATATCATCAAAAAACCTAAATTCCGCGTTGTCCATCTGACCCAACACAGTACTGAAATGTTGATCGTCCATTGACGCTAACTCACCGCCCAAATCAAAATCGTCCATGCCATCAAAGAAAATTAAATCACCCTGATCAAAATTACTCATCATCGATGCCATATGTTGGTCGTCCATATTCACCAACTCACCGCCCAGATCAAACCCATCCATATTATCAAAAAAGGTAAATTCATCTGCATTCATCTGACCCAACATAGTCCCGAGATATTGATCGTCCATCTCACCTAACTCACTGGCCAAATCAAAATCGTCCATGCCATCAAAGAAACCTAAATCATCTTTGTCAAAATTACCTATCATCGACGCCATATACTGATCATCCATGCTGCCCAACCGGCCGCCCATATCAAAATCATCCATACCGTCCATGAAACTCATCGCACCAGTATCCATACTGCCAAACATTGTGGCCATATACTGGTCATCTAGGCCGCTCACCTTAGCGCCCATGTCAAAATTATCCATGCTGTTCATGTAACTCAAACCATCTGAACCCCAACCACCCATCAAATTAGCAAATAGCCCATCGTCAACAGCGCCCATCGTCGCCCCAAGATCAAAACTAGCTGCTGAATCAAGGAATTGCAAATCTTCCCCGCTCATCTTGCTAGCTGCGGATTTAATTGAATCAAGATCCATCCCTCCTAATAAACCAACCATATAGCCAGCGTCCATATTCGTAAATTGATCCATATCGGTAAAAACAACATCAGATAAGTTAAAAGCTGTGCTTGCTTTATCCATAACTTCTAATGACGCTGTACCCCAACCCCCAATAACACCGCCTCTGAGGGTTGAATCCATACCACCCAGTCGTCCGGCCATATCAAAATCATCTAAGCCTATCATTCCGTCTAGACTAGATTCTGACCACCCCGTCATAGCCTTTGACAGATAAGTATCGTCCATATCTGCCAGCTTCGAACCCATATCAAAGCCACCCAAATTGTTCATGAATCCAAAGTCTGCACCGCCCATGACCGTCGAAAGGTTTTGACTATCCATGTTGCTCATCGTAGCGCCCATGTCCCAGCCATCTAGGTCGTCCATGAAAGTCATTGAATCAGTCCCCATGCCGCCCATCATCGTCGCCATGTACTGGTCATCCATACCAGCCAGTTCAGCACCCATGTCAAATCCACTCAGGTTATCCACGATACCCATGGACGTTGTTTCCATATTGCCAAACATTTGCGCTTGATACTGATCATCCATACCCGACATTCGGCTACCCACCTTACCGTCATATAACGTATCTATCTCGGTGAGCGTACTAGATTTCATGCCGCCAAACATCGTAGCTATATGCTGATCTCCCATATCAGCCATCTCAGCACCCATGTCCCAGTCATTCATATCATCCAAAAACGCCATCGAATCAGCCTCCATGCCGCCAAACATTTCCGCTTGATACTGGTCATCCATACCAGCCAGTTCAACGCCCATGTCAAATCCACTCATACCATCCAGGATGGTCATTCCATCAACTTTAATGCCTCCCACTATGGTTGCCAGATTTTTATCACTCATTTCAGTTAGTTCCACACCCATGTCAAAGGCTTCTTCTGCATCCACGTACTCAAGCGCTTCACCGCCCAGGCCTTTGAGAACAGTTGCTGTTGTACTTTCATCTAGGTTAGCCATCGTTTGACCCACATCAAACGTACCGCCAGACTCTAGGAATTGAAAATCATCCACCTCCATACCGGCTAGAGATTCAGGCGTATCTTCAACAAGCTTTGAGGTTTCACTGGCATCCATATTCTTAAAAACATCAAAGCTCGTTGTCATCAATGCCGGCACATCCAATGCCGCTGAATCTGCGTCCAATGCACGCATATCATCCGCATCCATTTCTGAAATCAGCGATATCAACGCTTCTCCTGAAAGCGCAACAGCTTCGGTAACAATATCATCACCTGACATCACTTCTCCTTCGGCATTAGCCTGCGCACCTGATTCCCAACCTTCAGTAACATAATGCTCAAAAGCCGTCTTATCGGAAGCCAAAGCTTCAGGATTATTTTCTAAGTAATACTCTTCGTTGAATTGAACCATTAACAACTCCCTTTGATCTTCATTATTCGATAGTCATTAGCACATTTTATTCACAAGCCACATCACATGAAATCCGTTTATTATATTGAATACTCATAATAAAAACTGTTACTGCCGAATAACCTTGTGACTGCAAAAACAGATACACCTGTGACCAAAAACAAAACCTATAATTATTTACTTAGTTTAAATATCGCTCCATTTATTGACGCAGTCAACCCATCAATAGGGTTTTTATGACCTAAATCACGAGTCACTCACTGATTTGTAAGTATTGACTTACAAAGCCTTGATTGTGTTAGGTTAAAATCCGTTCATGCCCTCATTTAGGGCGGCAGAAGGGTAATGCTGAGTCAAGTTAATCTTCGCGTGAATCACCGGCAACTTACCTTTGACACTTTTCCCAAACCACCCGAAATAATCAGCAATGTCTTGCGGATTTCACGCTCCGCTCTGCCAACCAATAACGAGGCGATTCGTTCCGGTAACGCGATGAATCGCACGATCAAAATTATAAACAGGGGGGCGGCTTAGAATGGGCGATAAGAGTGTTTCGGTAAACTAATGAAATTGAGTTCTGCACCTGACATCTTGGTTACGGAAAAATAGCACCCTTCAATGCGATATAATAGATCAACTACACTAGCCCCCCTCGATTTATATCCGCTAGGGTCGTTATGATTATCAGCCCTTGATATACAGGAGCGTATGAAATAGACAATACACCCCTCCCCCCAACCAAAGGCAAAGGCGGCAAGCCACTTCAGAAATTCGATCTGGAATTAGTCGAGAAACTAGCTGCCAGAGGACTCTCCTATAAGCAGTTAGTAATGGCCTTAGGCATGACATTAAAACAGTCAAAAAGCACCGTACACTCAATCCTTCACTTCAAGAAGCCATAGACCGAGGCCGAGTTCAGGGACTAACCGAAATAGCCAATAGCTTATTTGAATCTGCCCTTAATGGGAACACCACAGCACAGATTTTCTACCTGAAAAACCGATCTCCTGATGATTGGCGAGACCGGTTTAAACAAAAGGTTGATATTAAGGCCGATATCACAGCATTACATCTTGCTGCCATGCGACAGATCAGTGATGGGGTTATTGAGTCAACATCTGATGAATAAAGTCATCCGAAACTGAGTGTCACCGATATCTCAGATTGTTGCAAAATCGTTGCACCTCGAACACTCAAGTATTTTCAGGAAGGTACCCCCCTTAAAAACTATATGAGGGAGTACGATCATAATTTTTATGGTTAGAGCGTGAAGTCAAAGGGTAGTGAAATTAACTAAACAACTTCTTTGCTAACCGTGCATTTTTCTGGCAATAAGCATCATTCACTAACAACCCCAACCGAGTCATGCTTAGAAATTTATTAGCTTTAGGGTCCATAACTTCATTGTACAACTTACCTTCAACACGAAAACCAAGATGCATCGAACTTTTTAGTGACTGCTGATTTTCCTCAAATATATTTGCCACCATCTTATTGAATTTAATTTTCTTAAAATAATACTCAAATAACATCAACACCGCTGCTGTCGATAAACCAAAAGGAGCAGTCGGCAACAAACCAAACACAACTTCCGCACGACGATGCTGAATAGAAATATCCACTAAACTCAAAAGACCATAAGGCTCGCCTTTTGGACAACGAATAATCCAATGAATAGAGGGGTCTAAATTCAGTGTCGAATTCCATTCCGTATTTAATACTTCCCTCACCGCCTGATCATTTTCAGGCAATACGCCCGCAAAACGATGAAAAGAATGCATAAACCCCGTATCAGCCCAGATCCGCCGTACAAATTCAACATCGCTGCCTTTCCTCATCGTCAAATGACAACGATCATTCTTCATGTCACTCCACCAAACCGGATTATTCAGCCACTTCAAACGTGCAAGCACTGCATCGGACAACTCAAATGCATCTAGAAATTTATCCAGATCAAAAGCAACTCCCTCTCGTCGCATCTTATTCAGTTGTTCGTTAACCGAAGAAAATGAAGGTCCAGCCATCAGTAATCCAATAATTCCTTATATTAAACATTGAAACTAATCACCAATTGCTCACCATCGGCACTGCCGGCAACACCTATTAAATCAATTGCGTTCGTCGTTATCTGGGAGGCGACATCATCAGTCAGTACGGCTAATTTAAGTAGTTCTGCCTTCGTAGATCCTAATGCATCAGGTGTTTTGACTCCATGGGAATCAGTAATAAGTTATCTAGATCGTCAGTCTAATCTATAATATTTAAGAGTAATCAGTTCCCAATATCAGTAATGTTGGTGTTGTACAAATTCTCAGAATAACAAAACTCAAAAAATCATAGATATGTTATTCCTAACAACTAAAGATTTGTGAAATTTAATCTACGTTTTCTTGATTTTTTTAATTTTTGGTCGATAACCATATAAAGCAGACTAGATTAGAAAGGATAGACATGTTAAAGACTGAAAATGGTTATCATCTTCCTCAAATTAGAGAGCCTAATAATCTGGCAATTTATCCTGGAGGATATCATTTGACACAAGTTACAATTAATGAAGCATTGAATTCTTTGTCATTGCTTGGTGGCAGTGTTGGCAGAAAGACTCGTTATGATAGCGATAAGCAATTAACCCGACTTATAGGTCAAGTTAGTGATCTAAAAGGTTTTTTGAATCTTGATGACGGTAGTTACTTGGCCCAAAATCTTAACTCCCTTTATAGTTACCTAACTGAACGGTTGCTAGAGGTTCGTTCATCGTCTGCTAAAGCCTCTCTAGTGGAAATTGATAATCTGTTACGGGAAATCCGTATGGCTACATCAGCCATGCCGTTAGATGTGTATCGCTAAAGCGAACGGGATTATCTTGAAATATCCAAAATGTTTTGACGACGTACAGTACGGTGAGTTCGTGAAGACTGAAAGTTTAAGTGATTATTAATAGGATTATACACATGAACTGTGAACCAAAATAAGATTGAAATAAAGGGCGATTAGACCGACAAGATGAAGTCAAGAAAGCTAATACGAGAAAAAATAATTGCTGATTAATGAGTGATTTTTTTATCCATAGGCATACAATAAAAATAAGCGCTGATTTGAACTCAGCTTGCAGAGCGCTTTATAAATACTAGCTAAAGAGGGAATATGATGGCCCGATTTAGCACAAGCTAGAGCGGGTTTTTTTATGCCTGCTAGATACCACCGAGTTAATACCAACAACTTGCAGGGCGGTCTATAAATGCTGCTAAAGCGTTGCTGACTCCTTACCGTCCCAGAGTTATCTCCGCTTGTTATATGGGGCGAAACAAGGAGAATAGAAATGATTTCTAGACGATTTTTTCTGAAAGGTACGGTAGCAACGGCTAAGTTTGAAGAAGCGTATTTTTTAGAATCAACGAATGTCTAGTAAAAGCTGGGAAGTCCAGTGCTTCAAAACCTGATAATGTGAAAAATTCAGAGTTAGTCATCATTTTTTCAAGTATATGGGATTGGCGCATTTAATCTCTCCTTACTTTGTTTTTTGCATACATGTTGATAGGCTGATTGTTATAGAAAACTTAATAATAACTTGATTTTATTGCTTGTAATTCCTATTCTTGGCAAGTCTTAGGCTCATAAAATACGGTTAAAAAATGAAATTATTAGTAAGAAATCTGCCTCGCTCACTTTCAGAAAATGAATTGAAAGCATTGTTTGAAGCATACGGTGATGTGCAATCGTGTGATTTAGTTATGGATAAAGTCACAGGTGAATCAAAAGGCTTTGGTTTTGTCGAGATGCCTAAAGTCGGTCATCTTAAAATCGCAATGCAAGCGCTAAACGGTAAAGACATTGCGGGTAATAAAATTAGAGTTAAAAAAGCGTAGAAGAAACAAGTGAAGGTAAATTACGGTAGACCAAGAATATAAAATGTGTCCGCATCCATTCTCTTGCTAATTTCTGTGATTATGCTATTTGTGAAGAAGTCATTTCTTTTTCTCAACAATACCTCTACCTTTTATCGCATCTTCATGTTCACTAACTGCCGCCATATTCCAATACATGTGCGCCATGACAGAGTCTTTAAGAACACCTTGTCCCTTAGCATACATCACCCCTAAATTATATTGCGCCTTAGCAAGTCCTTGTTCTGCTGCCAACCTATACCACTTGACTGCTTCTTTGTAATCTCGAGAGACACCCCAGCCATAGCGATACATCCTGCCTAAATTGCTTTGTGCGTTTTTATCTCCTTGTTCTGCTGACTTCCTAAACCACTTGACTGCTTCTTCAGCATCTCGAGAGACACCCCATCCATAACGATACATCGTTCCTAATTTGTTTTGTGCGTGTTTATCTCCTTGTTTTGCTGACTTCCTATACCACTTTGCCGCTTCTTTGGAATCTTGTGGGACACCTTTTCCGTTGGAATACATCAACGCTAAATGGTATTGTGCTGAAGAATCTCCCTGTTCTGCTTTCACACGACAATCTTCTATATCCTTATCCTCAAAACAATTCTCAGCATAAACACTTGAGAATGTTGTCAGCAGTAAAACAAAACATATCTTCAGTAGTATCTTCATTTCTTAGTTCCCTTAATCAGTTCTACTTAACCAACTTCCACCTTACACCCAAACACCTTTTTCAATCTACGTCTGTATAGAAAACAGACACCCCTTCAGCGCCTCATATCACAGCAATGACTTAACTCAATTGTGTCGGAATTATCAACAGGGTTGCTGACAAACATTGTGGATTAGTTAAAACGTGGATACTAAAAATACGCACCCCAACAATTGTCAGGACGTGCCTCGCTTTAATTTTAGAGAAGTGTGTAATGCTGCTACTACGCTACACAATAATTAAAGTAGTTGGCTCTAATTCATTTACAAGTATCATATTTCAATCTTTGAATATCGAACTTAATGCACATGAAAGCAGTTTATTTATTAGCGTCAATCACAATTAGTATCACCAGTCATTCAGCACACGCTTCAGAATTAAAGCGGCTAGACTACGAGGGATTCACCGTTTGGGTGGATTGTGACAAGCGTGGCGCTGTGAAATTTCAATACAATGCCCAACATGACACTGGCAGTTATAAACGTCTTAAATCGTTTCACATTGACCCTAATGTTCCTTCATCATGCCAACAGCTTTCAGCTAAAACCTACAAACAGAAAGGTCAGCGATATGACCGTGGCCATTTAGTACCAGCTAATCATCTGGACTACTCGAAAGTAGCTATCAGACAATCCAATTTCATGACCAATATTCTGCCCCAAGCAGCAAATATGAATCGTGGCGCTTGGTTACTCACTGAAGAAATAACCGAATGCTATCGTGACATTGATGAGTTGCTCGTTATTGGTGGCGTGCTGTGGGGTGATAATCTAAATGATGATTTCTTCACAGAATCACATGGAGTTAAAACACCTGATGCCTCTTGGAAAGTGATTATTCGTAATGACCGAGCCATTGCGTGGATTATTCCAAATATTGCTGATGCTAAAAGGAATAGACTTGATGAATATATTGTGACTATTCAAGAATTGGAATTAGTGACGGGTGAATCTATTCCTGTTGATGAATATCTGAAACATGAAAAACCGGAATATTCGTGGGTGATTCCTAGAGGGTGTAATAAAGGTTAATTTACGTCAAGTAGCTATTACCACAAACTCAATTTACTAGCTATTCATCATTAGGTTTGCACAAGCCGTCATAGTTTCGTAAAGTGCTAATCATAACTATTTTAGGATGGTAATCATGACTATTTTAGGATGTATTGCGGCTGTTATTGGCTGGTTGGTATATTTCTTCTTGACACATTCTTTTCAAAAAGATTATGAACCTCCTTTTTCGTGGCTTGTTCTCATTGCTCAGGTGTCGGGGTTTGTTAGCCAGCCATTATTTTCCGCTTATTAAGGCGTTAGCAGTACCGGAAAAAACAATAGGAGAAACAATGCCTCATTTTTTAGTAGATTGCTCTGAAAGTATTTTTAAATTACATTCTGAAGAAGAAGTTATTGAGCAAGTTCATTTGGCTGCTAAATCAACTGAACTATTCAATGAAAATGATATAAAAGTAAGAGTAACTGCATTTAAAAAATATACGACAGGCAATAAGGTTGAAGATTTTATCCATGTATTTTCACATATCATGGAAGGCAGAAGCGATGAACAAAAAGGAAATTTGTCCAAAACGATAGTCCAAGAATTATTATCATTGTTTCCTACGGTACCTAATATTGGAGCTAACGTTATAGAATTTGAAAATGCTAATTACTGTAATAGAAATAAGATTTGATCGCGGCATACGGCTATAGAGTAGTCTGACCGTAAGTGGAGGGCAGTCATTGTCTAATGAACAATTGGCTTATTTTGATATGATCACGATCAATTTTGTGCGATTTCTTACGCTCTACATTTTTTTTGGAATTGAGCGATGATATTTTGTTTTATTTTAATAGATGAATTTCGTGGATTATTCCAAATAGTATATGGATGCTAAAAGGAATAGACTTGATGATTACATCGTGACCATTCAAGAATTGGAATTAGTGACCGGTAAAACCATTCCTGTTGATGAATATCTCAAATTTGAAAAACCCGAGTATTCTTAGGTGATTCCTAGGGGATGTAATAAAGGCTGATTCATATAAAATATAAATCCCATCACTATTGCACTTAGTGCAAGTGCCAATACGGCTACAGCTATGTATTTGGTCGTGATTTCTCTGTAGTTAGAATTTTGGTTACGATGTACCAAACCAACCCAACCAGTATAGCAATCGATGCGTATTTTGTAGTCTCTGCATCGTCTCTAAAATTATTATAGGCGACTACAACTCCACCCCAAAACAAAAGGGATGATAAGACAGCATGTATTTTAAGCATATTACTGGTTAATTGTATTGTTGATTTATTACTGGGTGGTAGTTCTTCTGATAGCCCTCCAATGGGCACACCGCAGTTAGGACATAAGACTGCTTCGGTAGAGACCTCTTTCTTGCACTCTGGACATATCATTAACCCCATTTTGGTCGCCTCTTGTTAGCTTGCATTCAATTCTAAAATTATCACACGGTATCTATATTGGTATACGATATTTTCCAGATAATTGTTCGGGAATAAAACGGAGCAGTTAGCTGTTCTTATTTTGACACAGGTGGTTGATTAACTTTGATTTTTAAAAAGAAACTATCAAGAGTAAGAAATGGGGGGTCTTATATTCTAAAGTTAAACATGATAAGTCATTAGACAGGGGGGCTGTTGTAACTTATTGATTTAAAATGGTCTATATGGAATGGTGGCGATAGGTGGGATCGAACCACCGACCTCAGGGTTATGAATCCTGCGGTCACTCCAAAGGACTCTTGGTAACTCAACCAAACTCCTTGTATATCAACAGTATACGCTCAACAGAACTTGAGTTCAATGGTGTTAAATGGAGTTAAAACGTGTTGAAAAGTAACTGAAGTGGTAACCGATTTGGTAACCGAAAAATAACGATTTAATTAAATTAAAACTCTTTTTAGCCCCAGAAACACCCATAATTATCCTCATTCACTTGAACGAGTAATGGCTCAAGATTTTTATTTATTCCTCCCTCATAAAGGTGCCATTTCATATTTTGACGCTGCCAGTACAGTTTCCAAAGCTTATCTTTTTTGATGTACCATAACTTAGCAACCATTGTTTCTGCCTTTATATTAGGTTCGTCCCATCTAGGACGAACTTCAAATAAATAAAGAACCTGATCCTCAAGTCTATAGTCGATATAAAGTTGATCGGGAGGGAAATTCACATTTCGCTTCGAACAGAACTCCTTGGCTACTTTTTCAACTTTAAATATTTCAAATTCACTTATTGCCATGACCATTTGTCCTTTGCAGTAAATACCAAAACGGTACAAGTCTATCGTATCTAGGCTGTTGGTTGAATTTAGAAGATCATTTAAACTCTAATACTGTTTATGTCCGAGCTGTTTTACTATGTCTGAGTTTAAGTTTTTTATTGGCCAAGTTGTCCGCCATAGGCTCTTTGATTATCGCGGGGTTATTGTCGATGTCGATAACAAATTTTTAGGTGATGATAAGTGGTATACAAAAGTTGCCCACCAAAGATCAACTCGGGTACCCCGTATTAGTCAATAGTCGTAGTGATTATTAATAGTTCTAGTAATGCAGACACAGTAATAAATAATTTTTTTTAACTGACTGAGGTTCTTTTATGGTTTTTAACAAACAGGGTTTTTCAATTGACATTAAAACAAATGAAAATGAAATTTTTATTATCTTAAAGGCAACGGGGAAAGTAACGCATGAAGATTATCTAATCTTAATACCAAAAATTGATGCTGCGCTTGAAGGCCTTGAGCATCCTGAAATAAAAGCGTTACTTGATACTACTGATATGGAAGGATGGACATTAAGAGCTTTATGTGATGATTGTAAATTAGGCCTACGGCATGGAAAGAAGTTTTCAAGGGCGGCTATTTATGGCAATAAAGCTTGGTTCAAATATGCTGCGAAAATTGG
>DTSI01000119.1 GCA_012965425.1 Methylococcaceae bacterium | reverse complement strand
CGTCAAGTTGAAGGCGTTGGTACTTTGAACGCCATTAATTTATATATTGCACTGGGCTGTGCAGATCTTGGGGTATTTAACAAAGGGAAAGAGGCATCAGCCTGTATTGGTTTAACACCTATCCAATATTCCTCAGGAGGCGTGACTAAATTAGGATAAACAGGTAAATATGTTAAAAGTAGCGTTCTTAGAAGCCAATTAATTACTGGGGCGATGTCAGCCGTAAATCATGCAAATAAGTCTGTAAGGTTGCTATGTCACCTAATTATTTTTAAATTAGAATCTTTCAAAACCCATCATGCCTCAACCGATATGCAAAGCTAATTACACCAAAAACACCATTCTCTCCAACTGCTTTTTTTGTTTTCATCTAGGCTCTTCTTTTCTGCTTTTTTTTCTGCTTTCTCTGCTGCTGCGGGAAAGGCCTCATCACATTTTTTTCGACACTGTGTTAATAATCGAGAGTCATGAGGCCGTTCAAAAGATCGATAAGGGTTATTATGATTCACCTCACAGTTATGGTAACAATACTCATACGGCTCACCCAGACTCGGCAGGCTAATAACAAACAATAACAATCCCGCTGTAATGCTAACTTTTTTATAAATTTTCATGACTCCTGCTCATTGTGTAATTTTTTTTAAAAAACGTTTACGTAACATCACTCATAGAGCTATAAGTGGAATATAGCTTGATTAGCCAAAATAAAACAATATAAAAAAGACCTATCATTCAAATTCATCGTTACAGCTGCACACACGAAAAATAAAACCTAACTAAAACAGTCATTTATTTAATAATTAAGCGATAAAATTAATAATCAATAAGTTCTTATTTCTAGCTATCCAGAAAATATTTTTTCCAAAAATTACAGCATTAGAAGAAAGATAAAAATAGCCCACAACAAACTTTCGCCAAAATAGTGGCGCGCTTGTGCTGTTAAAGGGCGGTTACGATAGGCGCGTTTTGTGAGTCTGTTGCCGATGCCTTTTTGCGAAAGCCAATCTGCGTGTTTCTGGCTTTGGTAAGCACTATCTGCATAGGCCCTATAAGGTTTTGCAAACAATCGCAAGCCAAGGTTGCTGATCTTTCGGCACACCCTCGGGCCTGTAATAATGAGACAGTATACTGAAGTGAGCTGCTCGTAAGATGGTGCTCGCTTCATCGAATTCAATGAAATTTCCATACCGACCACCCGACCAACCTTCGCTGTTACCGCGTGGGTTGGAAGAAAATAGAATGCCACCAGGTCTTAAGCATGTGTGTAACTCGGTCAGGATTCGGGGAAGCTCTTGACTGGGTACGTGGAACAAGGAGGCATTGGCAAAGACGGCATCAAACGCCGCGGTCGACAAATCGAGTGTCAGAAATTCTTGGCAGAGTATTTCGCACCCGCTGTACTGTCTCGCCATCTCACAAAATATTTGGCTGCCATCGAGGCCCACTGGCCGATGGCCTAACGATTTAAAATATCCAACATCCCGACCGGGGCCGCAACCGAAATCCAATATATCCAGAGAAGCGCCTTGCTTGCACTGGGATAAGAACGCACGGTAATTTTGAGAAACATCGTGACCTTTTGTCCCGTGCCAAAAGGACTGTGCATTATCGTTGTAGTGGTTCAATGTTTTCTTTTCGACATTCTCAAGCTGTTCTAAAGATAATGAATTATTCGTCACCGCTCAGTCCTTCTTATCAATGGTGATGTCTATTGATTTTGTCGTACTGGCAAACCATTTTTGGACATAAAGAGATCCCACGATCGGTGCTATCTCTTCCTCCGGGGTTTCTTTGTAGCGCACGCTGTTGTTGGTTTCTTTTTCGAATTCAAAGTGTACGATGACTGTTGACATAATGGCCCCTTATTTAATCTGTTCAAGGTTGAGAAAAACTACTTTATGCATATGCCAGCATCAATGAGAGTTAACCATTACTTACAAGGTCTACTTACCTTGTTATTGAATATTACTCTGTAAATCAGGAAAGCTATCATATCCTTATTAAATGCTTTCAATTTCACTTTAAGTTTTAATACTTAATTATGTCAAATCATAATAGAGAACCTGGCATACTTCTGCCCGAAATAATAAGTTGATTTGCTGAGTCCTAGTCCGCGTTTTACCCACGTGCAT
>DTSI01000118.1 GCA_012965425.1 Methylococcaceae bacterium | reverse complement strand
AGCACATATTACATTTTGAGACTTCGCCCTTAACAGGATCTAATTGCGGTGCATTATAGGGGCACACCCAGGTACAGTAACCACAACCAAAACAAATATCCGGGTCTTGCAGAACCGCACCGTATTCGGCAAATTTTGTATAAGCACGCGTTGGGCAGCCTGTTAAACAAACCGGATCATCACAATGATTACACGCCATTGAAATATTAATCCGCTGATAATTAGGGTAAGTACCGCCCTCGACAAAACCGACAGACCGGAAGGAGATATGTGCCGGCACATCATTTTTCTCACTACAAGCCGACTCACAAGCATGACAACCGATACAATTATCGGCGTTTAAAAAAAACCCATGCTGTTTATAGCGGTTAGGGTTTTCACCGATGTCAGCATCACCATTAATGGTTAAACTTTCACCGCGCAAAGCACTGTCTTCTACAGTCAACTCTATCGACTGTCCATAACGATTTTTTTCTTGGCTTTCGGGGTCTTTTAAAAAAGCGTACTCCGGCTCGTCTTCCCGTACTTTATACATCATTAATCCTTAAGAAATATCACAATTGTCTGCCTGAACCACTTTAACGGCAATGCAATATACTGCTGACAAAAAAACAAGACCTTTGGCTCATCGTCAAAACTCCCTAGCGTCCTTATTAAGTTGAGCGGCTAACACCTGATCTATTTGTTCAATACGAACAGCTCCTTGTTTAAAAGCCGGCTGACGTGAGTAAGGGTCTAATAACCCCAATGTCAATCGATTCACACAATCGAAAAAATGAAAAGGTATAAAAACCATATCTCTAGGTACCCGCTGGGTCAACATCACCAATACCACGGCATCACTACGTCTGGAAACAACACGGACATAAGTTTGGTGCTTAACCCCTAACGCCACGGCTGCATCGGGGTTCATTTCCATAAAAGGTGTCGGGCTGAACTTGTTATTATTAGCGATCTTCCCCGTTCGCGTGCGGGAATGAAAATGCTCAACTAAGCGTCCTGAATTGAGCCAAAAAGGATATTGTTCATCGGGTTTTTCATTATTATCCACGAACGGTAGTGGAATCAATTTAGCCCTGCCATCAGGATAGCTAAACGTCGCGGGTTCAACATATAAGCGCTTTCCGCCCTTCGGAGGTAACTCACCCTTTTCAGCTTGCTCTTCGGTATAGGGCCATTGAATACCTTTATGCTCTTCAATGAGCTCATGGGTCAGCCCTGAAATATCGAGTAACCGCCCTTTAGATAACTCACGCATCTCGTCAAAAACATCATCAAAATGATGGGGAAAGCGCATCTTTTCTGCACGCTTAAAACGTTTCGCCAACGCATTAAAAATATGTAAATCCGTTTTAGACTGCGCGTACGGCTCTTTAATCTTACGGGTAATATTAACCCGTCGTTCCGTATTGGTAAACACGCCCTCTTTTTCAGCCCAAATAGCCGCGGGCAGAAAAATATGCGCATACTGCGTGGTCTCAACATCCAGATAAGAGTCCTGCACCACACAGCACTCTAATTTTTCAAGCGTTTTGCGTATCCGAGAGGTATTAGGCATTGAGGTCATCGGATTAGTCCCCACCAACCACAAGCCTTTGATTTCTCCGGACTCAATCGCCGGGAAGATATCAGTTTGGGTTAACCCTCGTTTTTTCGGAAAAAACTCCGGATCTACCCCCCAAAATTTACCGATGTCTTCTCGGTCTTTACCATTTTCTAACAAACGATAACCCGGTAACCCCGAACACGAAGACCACTCTCGTGTTCCCATCGCATTACATTGCCCGGTAATAGACAAACTGGTGCCACCCGGTTTACCAATATTACCGGTTAATAAACTCATATTATTAATACCCACAACACCATCCGAGCCGTGGGTACTTTGGTTAATCCCCATACACCAAATACTCATGGCGCTGCCGGCTTTAGCATAAATTCTGGCAACCGTTCGAATAGTGTCTTCATCAATGCCACAAATTCTCGAGGCACTCACCGGATCATAATTTTTAACCTCGGCTGCCAATGCTTCAAGGCCCACCGTATTCGCCTGAATATAGGCCCGATCTTCCAACCCTTCCTCAAGAATAACCTGCATCATGGCATTCATAAGCACGACATCTGTTCCCGGGGTAATACG
>DTSI01000117.1 GCA_012965425.1 Methylococcaceae bacterium | reverse complement strand
ACTGTGCGTCCCTGCACCCGAGTCGAATCTATTAATAACCGTCTTGGATTCAACCGGTCACTGCAACATACCAAAATTATTAATTAAATTTAAGGTATGACATGTATGAAACATTTAAATCCAATGACTGATATTAAAAAGACTACTATATGGAATTTATGGTGCTCAGGATCTCCTATGTCTGTAATTGCTTCAGAAATTAATAAACCACCTGCTACTGTTTTTTCTTACTTGCAATATCATGGTGGCATAGAACCACGTCGAAGATATCGATCTATTTTCACTCTATCGCTATCTGAGAGAGAAAACATTTCTCGGGGTTTAGCAACGGGTAGAAGTATTCGTTCAATTGCCATTTTTTTAAAACGTAGTCCTTCAACAATAAGTCGTGAAATTCAGAAAAATGGTGGGACATTAAAATATCGAGCTGTAGATGCCGACAAGGCAGCGTGGAAACGTGCAAAAAGACCTAAATTGCTCTTGTTAGCTCGTAATGCCAGGCTAAAGCATATAGTTAAGCGTAAACTGTCGGAAGATTGGTCGCCAGAACAAATTACTGGCTGGTTAAAAATACAGTTCCCGGAAAATGCATCTATGCAAATATCGCATGAAACAATTTACAGGAGCCTGTTTATCCAGACCCGTGGTCTTTTTCATAAGGAAATGCGCAGCCATTTAAGAACTAAACGAAAATTTCGTCACTCCAAAAAACACAAGCCTGGCAGTAGAGGACGAATCGTTGATGGTGTATCAATCAGTGAGAGACCTGCTGAGATTGAAGACCGAGCTATTCCAGGGCATTGGGAAGGTGATCTTATCGTGGGATCCCAAAACAGTTATATCGCGACTGTAGTTGAACGATCAACACGCTATACAGTATTGGTGAAAGTAAAAGGGAAAAGTACTGATCGTGTTGTTTCTGCTTTAACGAAACAAATGCTTAAATTACCTGATTTATTGAAACAAAGTTTAACTTGGGATCGGGGGACCGAGCTTGCGGCCCATAATAAATTTTCAATTGCAACGGATATGGATGTTTATTTCTGTCACCCAAGTAGTCCATGGCAACGAGGAACTAATGAAAATACGAATGGATTATTGCGGCAGTATTTCCCTAAAAAGACATGCCTGTCAAAATATACACAAAGTGACTTAAATGAGGTTGCTGCTAAACTCAATAATAGGCCAAGAAAAACATTAGGTTTTTACTCACCATCAGATAAACTTAATGAACTGTTGCAGTGACCGGTTGAATCCAAGCTTTTAGGATCCGCTAAACAAGGCGCCGTTACTGAAATCCCTAATTTCATAAACACCCCTATTGATGTACTCGGCGGATCCATTTGTGATGTGCTAACGCCTATTCTATTAAAAATAGCCTATGCCGATAATGACTTTTCAGTTGAAGAAAAAGAAACAATAGTTAATTACTTTACCGATCAGTGGGGAATAAACCCCGCTTATATAGAGAACTTAATTTCTGAAATTGGAAATGAATTTACTGAATTTGACTATGTGATCTTAGCTGACTCTTTAAAAGAACTCGCCATAGAAAGTGGTGATATAAAATATGACGACATGGTTAAAGAAATTATTTCTGCCGCAGAAGAAGTCATGGCCAGTGATGGAAGTATTGATGAAAGAGAGGTTCAGGAAATAGAAAAACTAAAATTAGCCTTTATTACAGCTAAACCCAATATTAAAAAGAAATTGTCTAATGCGTTTGATACTACAACCACAAGAGCAAGCAATGTCCTAACCTCCGCAGGGGAGACTACAGCCACTGGTTTCAATTCACTAAAAACGGCCTCTTCTAATTTAGCCAGCAAGTCGAGTGAACTCGCCTCTTCCGGTTTAGGAAGCAGCATGAAATTAGCATCAAAAACTGGTGATTTCGCAATCAAAAAAGCTCAATCTTTGAAGGGTATATTTTCCAAAAAAACCAAAACTTAAGCATTACAATAGACGACTGATTTTATAATAAATGATGGTGTCGTTCTTGATGCGTAGCAAATAGGCTCTGTAAATAATAGTCAAGCAAGGAGAAAAGTGATGGGGAAAGAACTTACAGAAAGTAAAATCATGCAAACCTTGGACTGGGTTTATGAAAAGGCTGTAGATGGTGTGCCTGGGTTTGATATTCGTGCCCTTCACGCAGCCCCGACTGTTCGAGAATACGTTCTAGTACAACCTCACCCCAGTC
>DTSI01000116.1 GCA_012965425.1 Methylococcaceae bacterium | reverse complement strand
GGTCCAGGCACGAACTTCTTGCACACCTGCGGTAAAATAAGTGTATAAATTCAACAACTTATAGCCTGCGTTGACAACACGATTCAAACCCGGCTCATCAAGGCCCAAATCGTCCATAAATTCTTGCTTTTCATCCGCGTCTAATTGGGCAATCTCAGCTTCTAGAGCGGCACAAACCGGCACTACAATCGCATTTTCTGTTTCAGCAAATGCACAAACCTGGTCCAATAAAGGATTATCTTCAAACCCGTCTTCTTGAACATTAGCAATATACATAGTCGGCTTGACTGTTAGTAAATGAAAATCGCGTAGCATTAACTTTTGCTCGTCACTTAAATTCATGGTACGAGCACCTTCCCCCGTGTCTAGGTGAGCAACAACTTGCTCTAAGAACTCTTTTTTAGCTTTTTCTTCTTTGTTACCTGACTTTGAGGCTTTAGCTGCACGGACAATGGCTTTCTCAATACTGGCCATATCGGCTAAGGCTAATTCGGTATTGATCACTTCAATATCGGATATTGGGTCTATTTTACCGGCCACATGAACCACATTGTCATCCTCAAAACAACGCACCACATGCACAATTGCATCGGTTTCCCGAATATTAGCTAAGAACTGATTACCCAGACCTTCGCCTTTCGAAGCACCTTCAACTAAGCCGGCGATATCTACAAATTCAATTGTCGTAGGGATCACTTTTTGTGGATTAACTATTTTAGATAATTGATCTAAGCGTTCATCCGGTACCGTTACCACCCCAACATTAGGATCAATGGTACAAAAAGGGTAATTCTCAGCAGCAATAACTGCTTCGGTTAGGGCATTAAATAACGTTGATTTACCTACATTCGGCAAACCGACAATTCCGCAATAGAGCGCCATAAAATCCTCTTAAAAATGAGATGCTTAAATAAAAAATGAATTATAAATCGCAGCTAGAAATTAACTACAGACGACCGCTAGTGAGACTAACGATAATTGCCAGCTATTATAAGCGAAATTATGTCCCGTAATAAATTAAATAGTGTTGTTTACCTTAATCCAATACTTTCAAGTTGACTCGCAGTTGCCTGAAAGAATCGTCCGCTAACGAATCATAGCCAATAACAATCGCGTGCCATTGCTGATTTTCATTTAACGCATGAATAATAACCAACCGTGTGGTTATAACGGTTGAAGGCAAAATGGTTATTGGCGTTAAATCGCCGTCTCCTTGCGCATAGGCCCACCCTTGTTCACTGCTGTATTTTAACTGTGCCCATCGGTGCGGCTTAAAACTGCATTTTTGCCGATATAAACTTACCAAGACCATCATAAAAATTAAGCCCTTAAATATAAGTGCCAACCCTATTAGAAAACAGGCGATAAGTGCTAAAACATGGACAGCAACTCCCATGTGGAACACCCGTCGTGATGGATGAAATTTAACCTGAAATGAATACGGCTCTGAGTGCTGACGTGCAGACATTAAAAATCTATACAGCGGCCACTTTTTTCCCAGTCGCCATAACGGGTAGGGTCAGTTGATTTTTTACTTTTGTTAATATCACCTTCTTCCTTAGGCGTTACCGTTTGCTGTTCTGGGTTAGGGGGTGACGTTGGTTGGGGAGGTTGCTTTGCGTTGTCTGACATTGGTCACTAATCCTTACGAAAATTATAGCGTTCAATTTAATCAATACCAGTATAATACTCCCCTCTTTACACCGTAGGTATTAAATAAATGCAAGAGCATTCATCACGTTTTCTTTCTGCTTTAGGTTTTAATCCGTCAACCACACAAGACCCAAGCGCCCCCTTTTTAAGTCAACCTCGTTTGTATTGCCTTGATCACCTTACAGTGCTAACGCTATCGGGCCAAGATGCCAGTACTTTATTACAAGGGCAAAGTACCTGTAACGTCACTGATGCCACTGACCAACTGTCATTGCTAGGTTCTTTTTGTTCTGTTAAGGGCCGCGTTATTAGTACTTTTTTATTACTTAAAAAGCACGATGAATTTCAATTAATCTTACCGGCTGATTTAGCAGAAAGCATCAGTAAACGTCTTAAAATGTATGTGCTACGTGCCGATGTCAAAATCCACATAAACCAAGAAGAAACCGGCTTATTTGGCTTGACTGATCACAGCACCGCACCCCATCTACCGGTTAACGATTACCAAACAAGCCCCTTTAACGACAACGCGGCTATCGTTAAACTACCCAGCGCAGCAACACCACGGTTTATTTTTATCGGTTCACGTGAAAGTGCACGTACATTATTCAAACAAATGGGCACAACGCACCGTGACTTTAGCCCAGCTCTTGCTTGGAAATTTTTAGATACTACCGCTGGTATACCCACCATTACCCCAGCAACCAGTGAAACCTGGATACCGCAATCCATTAACCTTGATACTTTAGGGGCAATCAGTTTTAAAAAAGGCTGTTATACCGGACAGGAAATTATTGCCCGCACCCATTATAAAGGCAAAGCCAAAGCCTCCATGCATCAGGTGAACCTGCCTACCAACGCGACCATAACCCCCGGCTTAAAATTATTTAATTTGGATTCTGACAGTAACCAAAGTATAGGCGAGGTTGTTAACGCCTTACAAACTGAGTCCGTCTGGCAACTGTTGGTGTCAATTAAAAACGAACAAATAAATGCTAAAAAAATATTTATTGAAGGTAATGAATTAGATTTTATTTCATGGCAATAGTATTTAGCACAACCCTTCTTACTGATGTGTATCCAGATAGCACTGTAGCCCTTTAAAGATCAACTCTGGATCAATAACACAAGGCCGATTAATCGCTTGTTTCAACTGCGGTGCATCGCCACCGGTTAGAAGCAACTGAAATAATTCCCCTTCCGTCTGTTCTAAATCGCTTACGACCTTTTCAACTAACCCTGCCGCCGCTAACATACAACCGTTAGCTATGGCCGGTTCGGTGGCATTGGCCAATGTTGGTTTATAAGATTCATCACTCTTCGATAACGCAAACGTATTTTTCGCAAGACTATGCTGCATTAAAGCAAAGCCTGGAATAATCAACCCCCCTAAGTGTTGTCCTTGTTGATTCAACGCATCGACGGTAATTGCCGTACCACAGTCCACCACAACGAGCGGTTTTAAATATTGCTTCCAACCAGCAATGAGCACTAACCAACGGTCCACACCGAGCCTTTCAGGTTGCAGGTAACTGTTGGTTACACCGTGACTGGCTTTTTCGGTAACCGCGCTTAAACAGCGCACCTGCGGCCAAAGGTTCTCACCGACGCTAATAATTTCTTTTGTAATTTGGGTGTCGGTGACATTTGCAATAACGACCACCTCTACCGGCTCTAACTGACGCCACATCGCCGTTAGTTCGGCTAAGTAATTCTCTGACCGGTTAAGGCGTTGTAATGGCGCTTGTCCTAACTGTTGACCCAATAGCCATTTGAGCTGGCTGTTACCAACATCAATCAGTAATGTATTCATGCGATATCGACACTGACTTCACCGGAGTTATAAGCCTGTGTCTCACCATTAGCCTGGGTTAATAAAAGATGACCACTGTCATTAATACCCGAAATGGTACCGCTAATAATATTATTTCCTAACTGTAATTCAGCCGCTTGCCCAACAAGGCAATCATAACGACGCCACTCATTAATTAACGCGCCTATACCCTCTTGCTCAAAGGCAGCCATAAACGGAATGAGTTCATTAATAAGTTCCGCAATAAGCTTATTCCTAGGAACATTTTTATGCCCTAAAATACGGTGCAAGTCGACCCAGTCTTGGTCAATAGCCGTTGCCTCATCGTCTGATAACGCTCTATTTAAACCCAACCCTACAACCACCGAGCAAGGCCCTTCCATATCGCCGGTTAATTCAACTAAAATTCCACCCAGCTTTTTACCTTGCCAAAAAATATCATTCGGCCATTTCAGACCAACTTCAATACCGGTCAGCGCTTTAATCACGCGAACCAGACAAACACCAATACCCAGACTTAATCCTGCCAACGCGGTTACGCCACAAAAAAATTGCCAGGATAACGACAAATAAACATTTTGTCCAAAAGGGGAAACCCATTGCTTACCCCGGCGACCCCGGCCAGCCGTTTGAAATTCAGCTAAGCAAATTTGGCTCAGTGCGGGTTGCGTTTGGCCATGGGTTAACAAATAATTATTGGTTGAATCAACCACGTCTAAACAATCAATAGCAGCAATTTGGCTGACAACACCGGCGCTTAAATGCGCTCTGATCATCGTTTCATCCAGTAATTCAATCGCCTGAAAAAGACGATACCCTTTCCCTGAAATAGCTGAGTACTTAAGCCCTAAATCGTCTAACGTATTGATCTGTTTACAAATAGCCGAACGGCTAATGCCTAAGGTTTCCGACAAATCAGAACCCGAGTGAAACTGACCGTCGGAAAGGGCAACAAGGATCTTTCGTTGCGTTGTTGTGAGCGCCACTGCTTATTAAAATTACTATCGCAATAAAACGGCTTAAAACGGAATATCGTCATCAAAATCATCAGGCACTGGCGCCATTGGACTTGGCGCTTGCGGTGTTGCAGGCGCTGTAGTAGCTTGAGAACCGTCAGAATAATTTGAAGTGCCGCCACTGCGACCGCCTAACATTTGCATTTGTTCGGCAATAATGTCCGTTGAATACCGATCTTGACCGTCTTTACCTTGGTATTTCTGTGTTTGTAAACGCCCTTCAATATAAACCTGACTGCCCTTTTTTAAATATTGTTGAACAACCTCCGCCTGACGATTAAAAAAGACAACCCGATGCCATTCCGTTGCTTCTTTACGCTCTTGCGTTTGACGGTCTGTCCAACGTCGCGTAGTTGCCAAACTTATTCTTACTACTGTCGTACCATTAGGGCTCGTCCGAGCATCAGGATCTTGTCCCAAATTACCAATTAAAGTAACTTTATTCAGCATAGTGTTCTCCCAAAGTTAAGGTTCATTATTTATATTGCTCTTAGCGCAACATAATAACAAATCATACGGACTGATTGCCGGTTAAAAAATCTTGTAGTGCTTTACGATCCAGAGTGGCATTGTTGACTTTCAAATAAGCCACCTTATCTTGGAGATGCACACGGGCCTCCGCAACCCCTGTAACGGTTACCAAGCCTTCTGTCAGCTCAATTTGTTCTAATGCCGAGACGCCTTCTAATGAAACGATTAAATTAGCCAAATAGCGGGGCGTGCGCATTTTTATAGCCACCACCAACCAAAGTGCAGTCGCTACAATGCAAACTACAAAAACCGATACAGCGCCCCATTGGCCATAACACCAACCCCCTAAGGTACCCCCTATAAAAGCCCCTAAAAACTGCGACGTTGAATAAACCCCCATCGCCGTGCCTTTCATATCACCCGGGGCCGTTTTGGAAATCAGCGAAGGCAGTGTTGCTTCCAGTAAATTAAAACCACAAAAGAACAACCCTAAAAAAACAATGATGCCCGTAAGGTTCTCATGAAAAAAAACAAAACCAATAAAAGCTAAAAACAAAGCGGTAATCGCCCCTAAAAATACCGATTTCATTTTATGCTTTTTCTCAGCAAGAATAACAAACGGTATCACAATAGCCATTGACCCCACCAAGACCGGCAAATAAACCTGCCAATGCAGATTTTGCGCCAGACCGGTTGCTCGAAGTTGTAAAGGAATAATAATAAAGCTCGCCATCAGGACGAGATGTAAAATAAAAATACCAAAATCAAGGCGTAACAAATCACTATTTAACAGGACATCTTTGAATTGACTGGGAACCGCCTCGGCATCGGGATGAACTTTTGATTCCAACGGATTAGGAACCACATATAACACCAGTAACAAGGCAATAACCGCCAAAATAGCCGTAAGCCAAAAAATTGCTTGTATCCCCGCAAAATCGGCAAGAATAGGTCCTGCGACCATTGCAACGGCAAAAGACAAACCAATACTCGCGCCGATCATTGCCATTGTTTTAGTTCGGTGAACCTCTTGGGTTAAATCAGCGGCTAACGCCATAACCACTGCTGCAATAGCACCACAGCCCTGTAGAGCCCGTCCTAAAAGCACACCGTAGATAGTCGTTGATAGCGCAGCAACAACACTGCCGGCAATAAACAGCACTAAGCCTATGACGATCATCTTTTTACGGCCAAACCGGTCTGACAATAAGCCAAAAGGAATCTGGAACAATGCTTGTGTTAACCCATATATACTCATAGCCAGTCCGATTAATAGTGGCGTAGAGCCCTCAAAGGAATCTGAAAACAAGGCTAATACCGGCAAAATCATAAACAAACCAAACATTCGTAACGCATAAATGGATGCTAACGAAATACTGGCACGTCGCTCAAACGGTGTTAGTGGACTACTAATATCCTGAATTACTGCCAAAACAAAAATCCCCTTTGCCTAAATAATACAAAAACACGTATATTATCAGGTTATCTTACTTGTCGGAATTATAGAATGGATACAATTCGTATTCGTGGTGCGAGAACACATAATCTTAAAAACATTGATTTAGACTTACCACGAAATTCCTTAATCGTGATCACCGGTATTTCAGGGTCAGGAAAGTCTTCATTGGCTTTCGATACACTCTATGCTGAAGGTCAGCGGCGTTATGTCGAGTCTTTATCTGCTTATGCGCGTCAGTTTCTTTCGTTAATGGAAAAACCCGATGTCGACCATATTGAAGGACTGTCCCCGGCTATTTCAATTGAACAAAAATCCACCTCGCATAATCCACGCTCGACGGTAGGTACGATTACTGAAATTTACGATTATTTACGGTTGCTGTATGCCCGTGCGGGAACACCCCAATGTCCGGAGCATAGCACCTCACTTGAGGCGCAAACCGTCAGCCAAATGGTCGACAAAGTACTGAGCCATGAAGACGGGCAACGCTGGATGTTATTAGCACCCGTTGTCAATCAACGCAAAGGCGAACATATACAATTATTTAATGACCTCAAGTCACAAGGCTTTATTCGAGCCCGTATCAATAGCGAAATTCATGATTTAGACGAACTCCCTGTACTCGATAGTAATAAAAAACATACCATTGAAGTTATTGTTGACCGATTTAAAATCAGAGACGACATCGCCCTACGATTAGCCGAATCATTTGAAACCGCCTTGCGTATTGCCGATGGAACGGCCATTGCCGCCGCCATGGACGACCCGACCACTGAACTATTATTTTCTGAACACTACGCCTGTCGAGTCTGTGGCTATAGTCTTGCTGAATTAGAACCGCGAATTTTTTCCTTTAATAACCCAAAAGGAGCTTGTTCTCAGTGTGATGGCTTGGGGATTAAACAATACTTTGACCCAGGGCTGGTTATTCACAGCCCAGAATTGACATTGGCCGGCGGTGCAATAAGAGGCTGGGACCGGCGTAATGGCTACTATTTCCAATTAATTTCTTCACTGGCAGAACATTATCAATTTGATACCGATGTGCCTTTTAATACGCTCAGTAAAGAGCATCAAGACATACTCTTATTTGGTAGCGGTCGCGAAGCAATAGACTTTCACTTTATAACCGCCCGAGGAACGATTAAACGCAAACGCCATTCATTTGAAGGCGTTATTGCCAATATGGAACGGCGGTATCTGGAAACGGATTCCTCCACCGTTCGCGATGACCTTGCTAAATACTTAGCCAATAAGCCTTGCCCAAGCTGCGAGGGTTCTCGCCTTAACAAAGCCGCTCGGAATGTATTTATAGACAATCATCCTTTACCCGATTTAACAGCCCTTCCCATTCAGAAATTATTAACGTTCTTCCAAACCCTTACTCTGTCCGGCAAAAAAGGTAAGGTGGCGGAAAAAATTGTTCATGAAATACAAGAACGATTGGAATTTCTGGTTAACGTCGGTTTAAATTATCTGTCCTTAAACCGCAGTGCCAGTACGTTATCGGGGGGAGAAGCTCAACGGATACGCTTAGCCAGCCAAATTGGTGCCGGCTTAGTTGGTGTTATGTATGTTCTTGACGAACCCTCAATAGGACTCCACCAGCGTGACAATCAACGCTTACTCAACACCTTGATTCACCTGCGTGATATGGGTAACACCGTTATTGTCGTTGAGCATGATGAAGATGCCATTAGAGCGGCCCAACACATTATTGATATTGGCCCTGCAGCGGGCATCCATGGCGGCGAAATTGTGGCACAAGGAACGCCTAAAGCCATTATGAACAATCCCGCATCACTGACTGGAATGTATTTATCAGGTAAACAAAAAATAGTCATTCCTAAAAAACTTCATTGGCCAAAATCAGACCAACAAATTACCATTGAAAACGCTCACGGTAATAATTTAAAAAATGTCACCATTTCTTTCCCGCTCGGTTTATTCACCTGTATTACCGGTGTTTCGGGATCGGGGAAATCTACTTTAATTAATGACACACTCTACCGGCATGTTGCACGGACGCTCAATAATGCAAGCGCCCTTCCGGCGCCCTGCGATCAAGTTCTTGGCCTTAAATTAATTGATAAGGTCGTTGACATTAACCAAAGCCCTATTGGTCGTACACCTCGCTCAAATCCTGCCACTTATACCGGTTTATTTACCCCAATCCGGGAATTATTTGCAGCAACGCCAGAAGCCCGCTCTCGCGGTTATTCACCCGGCCGATTTAGCTTTAATGTGAAAGGTGGGCGTTGTGAGGCTTGTAAAGGCGATGGCGTTATCAAAGTTGAAATGCATTTCTTACCGGATGTTTATGTGCTCTGCGATATCTGTCAGGGAAAAAGATACAACCGGGAAACGCTGGAAGTTCGCTATAAAGGTAAAACGATTACCGAAATTCTTAATATGACTGTCGAAGATGCATTAGATTTTTTTCGCGCAATCCCCATCATCAACAAAAAATTACAAACTCTAATTGAAGTCGGTTTAAGCTATCTGACTTTAGGACAAAAAGCAGTGACCTTAAGTGGCGGTGAGGCTCAACGGATCAAATTAGCAAAAGAACTTTCTAAACGCGATACCGGAAAAACCCTTTATATCCTAGATGAGCCTACGACGGGGCTTCATTTTCATGATATCAAGCAACTACTGAATGTCTTACATACCCTCAGAGACCATGGCAATACGATTATTGTCATTGAGCATAATCTTGATGTGATAAAAACTGCCGATTGGATTATCGACTTAGGCCCTGAAGGCGGCGATGGTGGTGGCCTTATTATTGCTGAAGGCACACCCCATGATGTAAGCCGGGTAGAACAATCTCATACTGGATTGTTCTTAAAGAAATACTTTAAAGATTAAGCTGATTTAACAGTTTCGACTATTTTATCAAAATCTTTAACGCGTTCTTTACCGGCAATAACCATGTCCATACCGATTCTAATTAAAAGTGCCCCAAGACCGGGTGTTTTGTATACTATCCAGCCTAATAAGCCTGCTAAAGCAATACCGATTGCGGCGCTGATCATTTCATTGATACCGAGAACGCCTAATAACTTCATGAATAAAACTGCAAAATCAAGCGGTAAAATAAGCAGTGCACTAAAATAAACTAACACTACAAAAGTAAAAATAACAAAAATTACAAATTGCAGTAGTCTAACTAGAGCAACATTAATATTCTTCATAACAATGAATCCCAAAAAGAAATTTTCTTAAATCAATTAACAATGGACACGAAACAATATAAATTGTTTCGTAACGCTTTATTATTATAATTATACTACAGCGAAGTTGAACTGGCTGACTTTTTATTCCTCGGTTAATAACGGTGGATGTTCTTGTTTTAGGAAAAAAGGATGAATCAGTAGACCAGCAATAAAGCCCCCCACATGGGTCCACCAAGCCACTGTTGACAAGGTTGCCTCCTGAGTCACCAAACCAATAGTTGCTTCATGAATTTGATACATGACCCAAAGCCCTAAGAAACCCACGGCCGGCACTTCAACGAAAATCGGTAAAAAGAACAAAGGCAACCATAATTTAATCCGTGCATAAGGGTATAACAAAAAGAAGGCGCCTAATACCCCAGCGATTGCACCCGAAGCACCCACCATAGGCAAGGTTGCAGATGAATTAAAATAATATTGTAAAAAGGCTGCAAACAACCCACATAACACATAAAACAGAAAAAACCGCACCCGCCCCATCCGCGCTTCAATGTTACCGGCAAAAATCCATAAAAATACTAAATTAATCAACAAGTGCAAGACATCTCCGTGCAAAAACATACTCGAAAAAAAAGAGAAATAACTGTCATCTGGAAAGCCTGTTTTGAGGGCCCACTCAGGAAAACTGTAGCGTGCCGCAACCATGCCATAGATGTAGAGCACATAATTATTAACTTCAACCGGAAGAATGAACAAAGTGCTAAATATGGCTGTATTAATAAAAATAAGTCCCCATGTTATATAAGGACGCACCGTTAATGGGATGGTATTTCTAACCGGAATCATCTTTTTGTTACCTTCTTGGCGGGACTTTAGAAACTTGACGAAAATTCATCATAATATCAAACACCCCTAACATAGCGAGTCCTGTAAACATGTGCTGCGGATAAATCATCAGTAATAAATAGACCGGAACCAAAAAGCCATGACTATACCCCTTATTAGCAATATTAAAGTGAAAAATTGCTAATCCCTGAAAAGCATACATCATGGTCAAAATTGCTAACAGGTCATAAATCAAAAAATCACTGATCATATACCCCATCGACAACATCACTATCGCTCCCATAAAGGCTGACCGTGGGATGGATAAGTTATAAAACTCGCTCTGAAACCCTCCCGGGTTGTATTGGTAAGATTGTAAATAACGCGCTAGTAACAGCGCCATCATAGACGTCAACCCTAACATAACTGCCACTAAGCCATTTATTATAGAAAGACTACCGTCCTCCTCAAAACCTTGAATAGTTGCACCTTGAACACTATGTGTCGCCAATTCCAACCATTGTTCCCACCAAGCAACCGCATCGCCGGTATAAAGTTGAATACTCATGGCTAACAAAGCACAGCACGTTGCAATCATGACTAATGACTCACCCTGTGAAGCTGAACGATACAATGCCCGTGCACTCAACCAAACCGGTACATACAAAAACAGAGCACTCGGTACTTCCATCCCCGGCCGTGGAATAACAAAGGATTGCGCAAACATAATAATGATTGCTGAAAAAACAAAAACCAACAAGCCTTCCTGCGGGTTCTTTCTGAGCGTTACCAACGCACCCACGGCAGCACTAATAACAGCAAAAGGTACAAAGAAAATAGAAACAGCACCGAATACCGTCATAACTAGAATAGCTTGATGCCGATTATTCACTACATATTGAATTAAAAATCTCATCAAATAAAATCCTAAAATTAAATTGTTATGCTAATTAAGTGACCACTTATAGAAAAGGTAATTCAACTAAACCTAAATTATCCTAAACCATCATTAAACACCTGTATTATCATTAATTCATACCCTAAAGCTACGGTTAATATGAGAAACTGCCAGTGCATAATACTATTTCACAACTATTATGAAATTTAAACAAATTGCAGGGGGTCTTATAGACCGACGTTATTTTCTTAAGAAAAGCCTGATCTTCTCTGTCGCCGCAAGCATACCTGCCTATTTAACTGCACAGACACCCCTTGAACTCGAACGCACAGAATGGATGTCTGAACCCGGACTGGGCTTTTCTAATTACGGCCAACCATCCCCTTTTGAGAAAAAAACCATTCGCTGGACGATGGCTAACAGTCATGCACCCGGGAATGGCGTCTCATGGACCCCTTTACAAGACCTTGAAGGTATCATAACACCCTCCGGCCTTCACTTTGAACGCCACCACAATGGCGTTCCCCAAATAGATCCTACAGCACACCGGTTGATGATCCATGGCTTAGTAAATAATCCCGTTGAGTTTTCAATTGAAAACCTCTTGCAATACCCTAAAACTTCACAAATCTGTTTTATTGAATGCGGCGGTAATAGCAATGCGGGGTGGCATACAAACCCTATCCAAACCCCAGTAGGTAATTTTCATGGCATGGTTTCATGCAGTGAATGGACCGGCATCCCCTTAAAACTATTATTAAATGAAGCGCAATTACAACCCCAGGCACAATGGCTCATTGCTGAGGGAGGAGATGCCAGCCTGATGAACGTTAGTTTACCCATTGACAAAGCCACCAGTGACTGTTTTGTTGCCTTGTATCAAAATGGCGAAAGAATACGCCCTGAAAATGGCTACCCCTTACGGTTAATCGTTCCTGGCTGGGAGGGCGTCCTTAATGTCAAATGGCTACAACGTATTCATATTGCCAACCAACCCACCATGTCTCGAAATGAGACCGCAAAATATACGGAGTTATTGCCGAGCGGAAAAGCACAACAATTTTCATTTATTATGGCGGCTAAATCGATTATCACGAATCCTAGCTTTGGTCATCAATTAAACCGCTTTGGGCTCTATCAAATTTCAGGTTTAGCCTGGTCTGGTCGAGGGAAAATCACCCGCGTGGAAGTCTCTGCTGACCAGGGTCAAACCTGGCTAGATGCAGAACTTCAGACGCCGGTATTACCCCTGTGCTTTACCCGCTTCAGAATACCCTGGCAGTGGCAAGGTCAAGCCGTTGTACTCTGTAGCCGTGCGACCGATGAAACGGGTTATATTCAACCGACACGGACTGAACTGGTCGCTCAGCGTGGGCGACATGGTTATTTCCATTATAATGCCATTGTTAACTGGGCCATCTCAGCACAAGGTAAAATCAGCCATGTCTATGATTAAATATGGCTTAATTGTTTTTTTAAGTTGGGTGGGTCCTTCGCACGCTGGCGATGCTCTCAGTCCAATGTTAGGAAAACCCCTTTCAAAGGCAACTATACAACAGCGTAACTTCACTGTTTTTCCGAATGGCCAAGGCTTGCCTGTGGGACAAGGCAGCGTCTCTGCAGGAAAACAAGTTTACACTTCTTTTTGTCTGAGTTGCCACGGCTTTGAAGGCTCAGGTGATAGCGCTGAAGAACTTGCCGGTGCCCTGCACCGTTTAACCGATAACCCACCCGATAAAACAATTGGTACTTACTGGCCCTATGCCACAACCCTTTTTGATTTTATCCGTCGTTCCATGCCCATGGATTCACCCGGCAGTCTGTCAACACAAGAAATTTATGATGTAACCGCTTATTTATTGTTTTTAAATAACATTATCGATCACAATAAAATCATTGACCATCATTCGCTCGCAAAAATAAAAATGCCTAATGCGAATGGCTTTATTAATCAGTATAAAAACAACAATTAATCCCCACCTTTTTTAAGATAGCTATTAAAGTTAAATAAGGTTAAAGCGTTACACGATTAAAGTGCTAGAAATGATTAAGGCTATCAAGTTTTGATAGCCTTAATAAATATGGCGTCCCCAGGGGGGTTCGAACCCCCGTTACCGCCGTGAAAGGGCGGTGTCCTAGGCCTCTAGACGATGGGGACTAAGACTGTTACTACAATGAACCAAATTTGGTGGAGCCAGGCGGGATCGAACCGCCGACCTCAACACTGCCAGTGTTGCGCTCTCCCAATTGAGCTATGGCCCCTGCAGGAAAAAAAGTATTATACAATTTTTTATTAACTTGTCCAGAGCTATATATAATTTTTTATAAACTACAACTGCTTTTTCTCAACATATAATTTCTGAAACATATTTTCAGAAATAATATCAAGACTCGATTCAACGCGATCGAGATAAACCTGACCGTGAAGATGATCAAATTCATGTTGAAAAACGCGTGCGACAAAACCGCTAAAATTAATTGTTTTAAATACGCTCTGAGTATCTTGATAGTTCACTTCAATATCTGTATACCGGGGCACCAAGGCCCTAATGCCTGGAATACTCAAACACCCTTCCCAGTCTTTTTCACGCCGTTCAGTGGTGGAATTAAAAGTTGGATTAATCATGACAATGGGACTCATTGGTGGAGCCATAGGATATCTCGCTGTCGGTCGTGAACTAACAATAATAACCTGATAACACTCACCAATCTGCGGCGCTGCAATTCCAACACCACAGGTTGAAGCCAGAGTTGCCGTCATATCAGAGATTATGTTGATAACGGCCTCGTCCAAAGACCGCTCAACCATCTTGGCAACTTCCCGGAGCCTTGGATCTCCTAACTCAACAATCGGTCTAATTTGATTCATTTAAACACCCTTATACCCTTGATATGATCCACACAGGTGTCAGCAACTATCCAATAAACTGACCAACATGATAAAATTGTATAATCATTCTTTTGCACAGGAAATTATTTGCTATGTCGAGCAACGAAGCGAACACCGCCGAGAACTTTATTCATCATAAAATCACCCATGATATTAATCAAGGTCTCAATGATTGTAATGTTATTACCCGCTTCCCTCCCGAACCAAATGGTTATCTTCATATTGGCCATGCCAAATCAATTTGTTTAAATTTTGGTACTGCCATTAAATTTAATGGTCATTGTAATTTACGCTTTGATGACACCAACCCTGAAAAAGAAAATATTGAATTCATGAACGCCATTGCTGAAGATGTCAAATGGCTAGGTTATTCATGGCATGAAGTCAATTACGCCTCTGATTATTTCGAACAACTGTACAACTATGGCGTTCAACTCATTCAAAAAGGTTATGCCTATGTTGACAGCCTTAGTGCCGAAGAAATCAGACAACTCCGCGGCACATTAACTGAGCCCGGCACTGAAAGTCCTGACCGTAATCGTACTATTGAAGACAACATTACCCTTTTTGAAAAGATGAAAAACGGTGCCTTTGCTGATGGCAGTTATGTGTTACGTGCAAAAATTGATATGAATGCTCCGAACATTAATATGCGTGACCCTACACTCTATCGCATTCGAAGGGCGCATCATCCACGCACCGCTAACAATTGGTGCCTGTATCCAATGTATGATTTCACCCACTGTATTTCTGATGGTATTGAAAATATTACGCACTCATTATGTACGCTTGAATTTGAAGACCATCGCCCTTTATATGATTGGGTGCTCACTCAATTACAATTCCCCCATCACCCCCAACAAATTGAATTTGCCCGACTCTCACTGGAGTACACCATTGTGAGCAAACGTAAGTTACACTTGTTAGTTGAACAAGGTCATGTTTCTGGATGGGACGACCCGAGAATGCCTACACTTGCCGGCTTACGACGGGCAGGCTTTACGCCAAAATCAATCCGTGATTTCTGTGACCGTATTGGCGTCACTAAAAAAGATTCTTGGATCGAAATGGGTGTTTTAGAACATTCAATTAGAGAGGATCTTAATGCCAGTGCAACCCGTAAAATGGCCGTCTTAAAACCGCTGCGTGTCGTCTTGGAAAATTATCCTGAAGATACCTGTGAGCAATTAACCGCTAACAACCACCCACAAAATGATCAACTGGGTAGCCGCACCCTGCCTTTTGATCAGGTCATTCTTATTGAACAGGATGATTTTGCGGAAATACCACCGGCAAAATTTAAACGACTCACGCTTAATGGCGAAGTACGTCTTCGAAATTCATATATTATTAAATGTCACGGCATTATTAAAAATGAACAAGGTGACATTTTGGAATTAAGATGTACCTATGACCCTGATACTCTCGGAAAAAAACCAGAGGGTCGTAAAGTAAAAGGTGTTATTCACTGGGTAAGTGAGAAACACTCTCTCCCCGCTGAAATACGTTTATATGATCGCTTATTTAACGTCCCACACCCTGAATCTGAAGAAGATTTCATCTGCGCATTAAATCCCAATTCACTTGAAGTAATTAACGGTGCCAAAGTTGAAATGTCTTTAGCTAACTCCAGGGCAAATGAACAATATCAATTTGAACGCATAGGCTATTTCTGTGTAGACTCGAAAGATAGCAAACCTGAACAACTGATCTTTAACAGAACCGTGACTCTGAGAGACACGTGGAAATAATTTATGGCTGGCACTTTATTTTAAATAAAAAAAAGGCTGATATATCATCAGCCTTTTTCAATAATTCAAGGTAACTAAATTACAATGAATTAACCGCGTTCAGGTCAGCGAAAGCTTTCTCTAACCGTGTTGCCATACCCACTTCTCCTGCACGTTGCCAGGCTCGTGGGTCATAATACTTTTTATTAGGACTATCTTCACCATCAGGATTGCCAATTTGTCCTTGTAAGTAACCTTCATTTTTTTGGTAATAGTCTTTAATGCCTTCCCATGTGGCCCATTGTGTATCGGTATCGATATTCATTTTAATAACACCGTAGCCAATAGATTCTGTGATCTCTTCTTTAGAAGAACCAGAACCACCATGAAAAACAAAATCAAGTGTATTTGAAGGAACACCGAATTTCTCAGAAACAAATGCTTGAGAATTAGCCAGAATTGTTGGTGTTAATTTTACGTTACCCGGTTTATAAACACCGTGAACATTACCAAATGAAGCCGCAATGGTAAAACGATGACTGATTTTACTTAAAACTTCATAAGAATAAGCAACATCTTCAGGTTGTGTGTATAACAATGAAGAATCCATATCGCTGTTATCAACGCCATCTTCCTCACCGCCTGTACACCCTAATTCAATTTCAAGTGTCATATCCATTTTAGACATACGTTCTAAATAGCTTGCACAAGTCCCAATATTCTCTTCAAGACTTTCTTCTGAAAGATCTAACATATGAGAGCTAAATAATGGCTTACCCGTCGCTTCAAAATTAGCTTCACCTGCATCTAATAAGCCATCAATCCATGGCAGTAATTTTTTAGCTGCGTGATCCGTATGCAGGATAACCGGCACACCATAATGTTCAGCAACATTATGTACATGTTTAGCACCTGAAATAGCGCCAATAATAGCCAGTTGATGACCGTCTAGGTCTAAACCCTTACCGGAGAAGAACTGTGCGCCACCAAAAGAGAATTGAATGATAACCGGTGACTTAACTTTTGCAGCTGCTTCTAAAGTTGCATTAATTGAGCCGGTGCTTATTGTATTGACTGCAGGTAGAGCCATTTTATTGGCTTTACAATAATCGAATACTTTTTGTACATCATCGCCCGTAACCACACCTGGGTTGACGATATCTAATATTGAGTTTGACATTTAAAATCCTATCTATTGTTCTTACCCCTAAAGCAAATCATCAGGGGACCTAATAAATAAGAACCGGTTGAAACCTCACAGGTTCTTATTTGAATACCAAAAATTAATTAACCTTCAACCGAATCAACTGGTCTTTCTAAATTACTTAAACGGTCAGCTAATAATATTTCTAATTTTTCTAATGCTGCAGTAAAACCAGCAATGCCTTCTGATAATTTATCAGAAGCCATTCTATTTTCAGCATGCATCGCATCAAATACTTCTTTATCAACAGCAATTCTTTCGACATTAGCATTCAACGCATCAGCTGCATTTAACTTCTGCGGCAATTCACCTTCAGTTACAGCCAATTCATTGATTAACTTCGGTGAAATAGTTAATAAATCAACACCTGCTAATTCAGTGATTTCACCTAGATTTCTGAAACTTGCACCCATTACCTCAGTTGTATAACCGTATCTTTTATAGTAATTGTAAACCTCTGTTACTGAAATTACCCCTGGATCTTCAGCGGCTGGGTATGAATCACGACCGCTATCTTTCTTATACCAATCTAAAATACGACCGACAAAAGGAGAGATAAGTGTAATATTATTATTAGCACAAGCAATTGCTTGGTGGAGCCCAAACAATAGAGTTAAGTTACAACTAATTCCTTCATCTTCTAAAATGGCTCCCGCTTGTATACCTTCCCAAGTTGATGCAATTTTAATCAAGATACGATCTCGCGAAACACCCGCCGCCTCATACTGAGCAATAATTTCACGCCCTTTAGCAATGGTAGCTTCCGTATCGTATGATAAACGAGCATCTACTTCAGTAGAAACACGACCTGGAATAAGATCTAGAATCTTAAGACCAAATGATACGGCTAAACGATCAAAAGCAAGTGTGACCACATCACCCGCAGATGCTTTACCACCTAATGTTTCACGTGCACCTGACAAGGTCTCATCCACAATACCTTGATACTCAGGCATTTGTGCTGCAGCAGTAATTAATGATGGGTTCGTTGTCGCATCTTGTGGCTTACACTCTTCAATCGCTTTCAGATCGCCAGTGTCGGCAACAACTACAGTCATTTCTCTAAGTTGTTCTAATAAATTCATTGCTATACCTACTGATTTATAATAATAAATAATCTATGTAACATGCATTAATTATGGTGCTATGGTCAGGAACGAGATGCAGTCAACAATAATCTGACTCTTTAATTAATAAAATAATCCCCAGAACTACAAAAAGAATCGAGCGTAAAACGCCCGATTCTTCTGTAAACAGGAAGGTTTAACCCCAAGGATTAGAGTAAAATAACCTCAAACAACCCAATATAACGCTTACCTTAGCCGTTTAAATAACGGTCAACACCTGTTCGCACTCTAGAAGACCCAGAATCAGCACCACCTTGTGCTTCTACATATCTGTCAACACCTGTAGTACCGCTTGCAGCTTTTGGTGCAGATCCTGAACGACCTTTTACTAAAAAGAAAATAGCACCCGCAATAGCGACCAACAGACCTAACTCAGTAACACTTGTTGATTCGTCTTTCTTAACAGCAGCAGGTGCTGCTTTAGCAACAACCGTCTTAGCCTGAGATATTGCGGCTTTATCTTGATAGACAATAATCGGCTTAAAGTTATATGCTGGATACTCTTCTGCAGCCATAATAGGGCTTGTAATTAGTAATGCAGTAATTAAACCCGTTGCTAATTTTATTTTTTCCATTTTTACCTTCCTATTCATTTAACTAAATAACTAAAGTGAAGATTCTACATGATTCACAACATTTTCAACAGTAAAACCGAAGTGTTTCATTACATCACCACCGGGTGCTGATTCTCCGAATGTGTCGATACCCACAACGTCACCTTCTAAACCAACATACTTACGCCAAAAATCCGTCACACCAGCTTCGACAGCAATACGCTTAACACCCAGTGTTAATATACTATCTTTATAGTCTTGGTCTTGACGATCAAAAACATTTGTTGACGGCATAGAAACCACGCGAACGGGGATCCCTTTAGCTGCAAGCTCTGCTTGTGCTTTAATTGCTAAATTAACTTCAGAACCTGTAGCGATAATAATTGCTGCTGCACTGCCTTGTGCTTCAGAAATGACATAAGCGCCTTTACGGATTGCTGCAATTTGTTCGTCTGTACGACTTATAAACGGAAGCCCCTGACGACTTAAGACTAAACTCGTTGGCCCATCCATACGTTCTATAGCCATTACCCATGAAACTGTGGTTTCCGTGCTATCTGCCGGACGCCATACATCCATATTTGGAATGAAACGCATTGCCGATGTGTTTTCAATCGGTTGATGCGTGGGTCCATCTTCACCTTGACCGATTGAGTCATGTGTTAACACTGCAATAGTACGAATTCCCATCAATGCCGACATACGTAATGCACTTTTAGCATAATCAGAGAACATATGAAATGTACCACCAAAAGGCAGTAGTCCACCGTGGAGTGTCATACCATTTATGATTGCGTACATACCAAACTCACGAACACCGTAAGAGATGTAATTACCCATCTCTTTACCGCTAACGTGTTTAAAATCAGCACAACTAGTTAAGTTTGATCCTGTTAAATCAGCTGACCCGCCTAAAAACTCAGGTAATATCGGTGCTAAACCGGCAATAGTCTTCTGTGAAGCCTGTCGACTCGCTAAGTTCTCTTGCTTAGAATTAGTCTCTGCAATAAAGGCATCGGTGACTTCTTTCCAATTCGCGGGTAAATCACCCGCCATACGACGTGTAAATTCTGCCGCTTCTGCTGGATACTCTGCTGCATATGCTGCAAATTTATCATTCCAAGCGTCCTCTATGCGAGCTCCTTTTGCTTTCGCATCCCAACCGGCATAAACTTCATCAGGAATTTCAAATGGCGCAGAATCCCAACCTAACTCTTTACGTGTTAGTGCAACTTCTTCGTCACCCAATGCCGCGCCATGACAGGCATGACTACCACTTTTATTCGGTGAACCGAAACCAATGATAGTTTTACAACAAATTAAAGAAGGCTTATCGATAACCGATTTAGCTTCTGTAATTGCTGCATTAATGGCATCGGGATCATGTCCGTCCACAGAAACAACATGCCAGTTATAAGCTTCAAAACGTTTCACAGTATCATCTGTGTACCAGCCATCAATATGCCCATCAATAGAGATATTGTTGTCATCCCAAAATGCAATAAGATTCCCTAAGCCCCAAGTACCCGCAAGTGAACTAGCCTCATGTGAAATACCTTCCATTAAACAACCGTCTCCCAAAAACACATACGTATTGTGGTCAACAATTTTATGGCCTGGTTTGTTAAATTGCTCTGCCAACAGCTTTTCTGCCATAGCAAAACCAACACCATTAGTAAGACCTTGTCCTAAAGGACCCGTAGTTGTTTCAATCCCTGGCGCATAACCATATTCCGGGTGACCAGCACATTTCGAGTGCAACTGGCGAAATGATGATAACTGCTCCATAGGCAAGTCGTAACCTGACAAATGTAATAATGAGTAAAGCAACATTGAGCCATGACCATTAGATAAAACAAAACGATCACGATCGACCCACTCTGGGCTACTTGGATTATGTTTTAGATGATCATTCCATAGTACTTCGGCAATGTCAGCCATACCCATTGGAGCTCCGGGATGACCTGATTTTGCTTTTTGCACTGCATCCATGCTCAGTGCTCTTATGGCGTTCGCTAATTCTCGACGCGAAGACATACAATTCTCCTGATAAATTTTTATGATCTATACCTAAAAGTAAGGCATAGGTGATTCTTTAATCGATATTCAAAAATGAAATATAACAGACAAACAAAAAGCGGGTATTACCTAGAGGTAATACCCGCTTTATTTATGGGATTATTCCATATTAGCGTGTACTGCTCGCATTTCTTCTTCTGTAAGATTTCTCTCGTGAATAATATATGAGACTACAGCTTCTAAAAATATCAAAGTCGACAGTTCAAATACCGAACCCATTGGCATTCCAAATACTTTCTCATACATATCAGGACGACCAATATTAAATACCGCATCAACCATATTACCGATAGTCGATTCTGTTTTAGATGATATCAAAATAGCTTTGGCACCAACATCTTTAGCTTTCTGCGTAAAAGCCGCTAATTGCTGCGTTTCACCTGAACCAGAAATGACAATAAGTAAGTCACCTTCCTGAATACTTGGCGTTACCGTTTCACCCACTAGATTCACTTTATAGCCAGAATGCATCAAGCGCATTGCAAAATTCTTACAAACCAGAGCAGAACGCCCGGCCCCCGCTAGAAAAATGCCATTAGCCTCGTCGACAAGCCCTACTAACTGCCTGTCATAATCATGTTCAGTTGCAGCTAATATGCTTGAAATCTTCTCAATAATTAACTGTTGATGCATTTTACGCGCCTGCTGTATCAACTAGTTGACGAATTTCACGTGCTGAATCAGCAGGAGATGGTGCGCCATAGATAGCTGCGCCCACTACAACGATATTTGCACCGGCTTGTACAACACTTTGTGCTGTAGACTGGTTAATACCGCCCGCTACTGAAATTCTTACTGATAAACCTAAACCAGCAATGTCACTCAAGTCACTAAAAGGTGTTGCACCCGCTGCTTGTGCGTCAAGACCGGTATGAATACCAATGATTTGCGCACCTACATCAGCTGCTCCACGTGCACACTCAATTTTATCAGGAACGTTAATTAAATCAACTTGTGCTTCTGCACCGTGCTCGTTTGCCGCTTTAACAAAACCCGCAATAGTCGCAAGACCCGATACGCCTAATACAGTACAGATATCAGCGCCTGCTGCATAAAAAGGTGTCGCTTCGTACTCACCCGCATCCATAGTCTTTAAATCAACTAATAATAATTTGTCTGGGTGACTTCTTCTTAACTCTGCAACCAAGTTAACACCATTGTGTTTAATACATGGCGTACCAATTTCAATAATGTCAATATAAGGGGCAACTTGGTCAGCAAGAGCCATACTTGCATCAAAATCTAATGCGTCTACTGCCAGTTGGATAAGTGTTCTAGCCATGTTTTATACTCCGGTTAGTTCAATTTATAAAAATCTTCAGTCAATGAGGGACTTTAATGCAGAATAGATATGATTGTCAATAGCTAAAGACTCATAGAATCACGCTAAAACATAGTGTTTAACAATCGAAGCAGCCTACATTAGGCCCACTTCAGACTACAATTCCATTGATATTACGCTTATTCCATACTCTGAACTGAATATTTTCAATAAGCAGCTAATCGACAAAGACATCAAAGTTTACTTAAATAGCGTTCAACTCCACTCCCTTCAAGCTCAATGGGTGCCGCATCAGGTCTGGCCGTTAACGTTATCAGATATTTATCAACACCGGTGTAAGAACAAATGTCTCCACCATTAAATTTTTGTTGCAACAAATACTGATCAACACCCGAAAGCGTTGGCAAACTACTGTCTAACTCGGCAACCGCTGATAAGTACTGCGTTATAGCAGAAGGTGTTTCTTGTGCATGTTGACGGGCTTCGGCATAAGCTAATGCAATATCCCTATCGACGATAGGTTTAATTGCCTTTTTAAACGACTGAGAAAGCTCCTCTTCTGCTCTATACTGGGCAATGATTGCTTCAGATTCGGCTATTAATTTTTCTCTAGCGATTGATGTTAAATAACTAGACACACCACTTGAACCCACCACCAATAAGGCATCTGATTCCTGATTATTGATATACTGAACAACACCACTTAAGACTTCAGGCTCGTCAGCAACGGGCAACAAGATACGTTTTGAGAGGTATTTTGACACGCTAGTGACCGGCGCCTCTACATTATCCTCTAAATAAAGTTCAACACCTGTTCGGAAAGGCTCTTTCTCCAGACTTTCTTCAACTTCATGTTCAACAACTTCTTCCTGAACAGCATCCAAAACAACGTCTTCAACGGATGTGCTTTCTTCCACTCCATCAGATAAATCTTCCTGAATGGCTTCTAACTCTGCATTCTGAGCCAACACCTCTTCTTCTAAATCGTCTAAATATTGATCAACCGTAGAACTAGAAGTTATTTGATCCGCATCGTTTTGTTCTTCTTCAACTAAATCCGTAAGAACAACTTCAAATCCAGCCAGATATTTATCCACACCGGTATCACCTTGTTGGGTACCGCTGTCATATCTCGGCGCTGTTGCTACGGGCTCTCTATAAATAAAAAAAGAACTTATCGCACCTAAAATACCACCACTACTGGGTTGAACTTCTTGATTATTCGTTTGTTCAGGCGCCTCAACAATGACTCTACGCTCTGAAACATCCTCGTCTGTCGAAACATTAGGGGATGAATTTTCCACCAAATATCTTCCTACCCCAGTATTCATCATTTTTTCTGGAATGGTTGATGGAATTTCTGGTTTACGGTATGAATGATCTACTAAATATCTATCTACGCCGGTTTTTACCGCACGCCCCATTGCCTGTTCATGTCCCCGGTTCTGCTCCTCCAAATAATGAGCAACCCCTGTTTGACCACCACCCCATGCTAACGGATCTTTTGATTCGTCATAGATAAAAAAGGAACTCAGTGCCGAAAAAATACTATTCCCACTCACGAGTATCTACCCCTCTATTCATTCGTTTAAAATTGTCACAACCTGACTACCCACACAACCACTTAACGTAAAGCGAATCTCAAAATTGGCCTCACCCACAGATGGGTAAGGCCAACAATTCGCCAATAACAACCGTGTTACGCGCCTGCTGTATCAACTAGTTGACGAATTTCACGTGCTGAATCAGCAGGAGATGGTGCGCCATAGATAGCTGCGCCCACTACAACGATATTTGCACCGGCTTGTACAACACTTTGTGCTGTAGACTGGTTAATACCGCCCGCTACTGAAATTCTTACTGATAAACCTAAACCAGCAATGTCACTCAAGTCACTAAAAGGTGTTGCACCCGCTGCTTGTGCGTCAAGACCGGTATGAATACCAATGATTTGCGCACCTACATCAGCTGCTCCACGTGCACACTCAATTTTATCAGGAACGTTAATTAAATCAACTTGTGCTTCTGCACC
>DTSI01000115.1 GCA_012965425.1 Methylococcaceae bacterium | reverse complement strand
CTGGTATAATGACAGCCTTGATCAGAGTGAAACACAATGCCTCTGGGTTTGCCTCTGGATTCGAAAGCCATCTTCAACGCATCGCCGGTTAGTTGGCTATTCGGTGAAAATGACAGCGCCCAACCAATGGGTTTTCTTGAAAATAAGTCCATGACTATAGCTAGATAAGACCAACGTTTACCGGTCCAGATATAAGTGACATCGCCACACCAAATAGGGTTGGGCTGAGTTACATTTAACTGTCTTTTAAGATGATTAGGTATTGCCACATGTTCTTGTGCGGCACGTTTACACGCATGTTTAGGCTGTTGACAGCTATGGAGACCACAGGCTTTCATCAAGCGGCCGGCACGATAACGACTGAGCGGATGCTGTCGGTGGGTGGCTATTTGAGCGATGATTCTGGAGTTAGCAGAACCGTTGCTTTCCCTAAATATTGATTTGACCAGAGCATATTCTTTAAGTCGTTCAAGTTTAATTTCTCGCAAACGCTTGATGCTATATTTATAGCTACTACGATGAATAGAAAACGCTGAACATAACGTCGTTACTGGGTGGCTCCCTTTAAATGATTCGACCACCGTAAACCATTCATCGTGTCGGACATTAAGAGAGCGGTTGTAGATTCAATTGATCAATGCAACACCTATGTGAAAACATTAGGTAACGGAGGATCATTGAATGAAGCGTACATTTACAGCACAAGAAAAAGAATTTATTTTCGACACATGGAAGATGGGTATTGGGTTCAGCGATATAGCTAAGATTTTAGATTAAAAGCCAGGCACCATTTTCACAGTTTTAAGAGATACTGGTGGAATAAAACCCCAAAAGCGTAAACGTTCCCCTTCTCATTTAACTTTAGCTGAACGAGAAGAAATACGAGCGGGGCTCTCTGCAAAGCAAAGTATCAGAGCCATTGCCATGTCACTAAAAAGGTTTCCTTCAACCATTTCAAGAGAAACTCAACCAAGTAGCCGATCAGCTGAATAATAGACCTAGGAAAACACTGATGTTTGAAACACCAAAACAAGTTTTACAGAAGAGTGTTGCATTGACAGGTTGAATCTACAGTAGCCTTTTTTAGAATTTCTTCCTCCATCTCAATACCTTTTATTCGCTTTTCTAACTCACCAATCTTGCGCTGATCCGGTGTTAATGGCGTTGCATTGCTCGTGACGCCATTACGTTTATTTTTTAATTGTCTAACCCACTTATCCATTGTCGATTTGCCAACACCCATTGTCGCTGCTGCACCTTTGACCGTATAACCTTGGTCAACAACTAATTGCGCCGCCTCAAGTCGAAATTCTGGGGTAAATGTCGATCTGCTTCCTGTCATCTTGTGCTCACCTTTGATTTAATGAAATGAATAATATCACCTCTAATTAGGTGGCCAATTAAACTATGTCACTACAACGTACGACATGGTTAATCGTCAGCAGTTAGGTGGTAGGTTAGCGGCGATGTTTTCGAAAACCAGGCAGCATAATCTACCTGTTGAGGCTGCGTGTAAGGAGGCAGGAATTGAGGTGCCTCGTGTTGTTATTTGCGAGCAACAAAAAACGGCTTACAAGCTGGGCTCATTGGATGAGTACAGGGCTGCTTTGATACAACACTTAAAACTACCAGAGAACTATTTCGATAACGTTTGATGCAGGGCTTGCAGGGCTGGGAAAAGCAGGTATGTTCGCTCCAGCCTTTGCTATGACTGGGTTGATCATAGTAATCATACCTTGCATACTTGTTTTTTAGTTTAAAAAAATAAAATAGTAAATATAAGAGGTTCATTTATTTTTTTTCAAAACCAATTTGAAGAATCACTATGCAAGGTATGATTGAAACGGCTTTTTTTTCCGTTCATTGGCAGTGCATCAGAATCTATCGCAAAGCCCATCGAACTTAGCACCGAGCTGACAAGCGCTTAGACTAATTGTTGCTACGAGTAGAGCCTGTAAGCTGACTGCGTGTGTCAGGCAGATAGACCAAAGCCCCTAGCACTTAGAGCCTAGAACGATGCGCTACGACCCAGACTGCTGCGCAACAATCGCGTAGGTACTTTCTGGTAAATAGCGGGATCGTACAACTGATTAATTACAGTACATCGTCACTAGGAGCCAAGCGCTTAGCGCCAAGACTAATTGTTGCTACGAGTACAGACCGGTAGACTCGTTCATAGAGCCTCGGGCGATGCGCTAGGCTGACGCGACAGTATTGGTTGTTGGGCTTGGGGCTTAGCTCTAGGCTCTGAGTGCTTAGCGCTAAGAAGGGATTCTTTGTGGCCAGGCGCTATGACACTTTTGTTTGGTAGCCTCGTTACTGAGAGCTATACCCGGGTAACTATTCAGATTGTCCCTAGTTTGTTTCAGATACATAAGTGAAAGGGCGGCGTTTACGGGTGTAAATGACCACTTTCAACGCAGTTATGGAGTAGCTTGTTCTGATTAAATCTGGGGTGAGCTGAAAGTCACATGGTTGTTACTCTTTCTCATCCTCCAGGTCTTTCTCATCCTCCAGGTCTTCCTCATTTTCATTGCCAATGAATCTGAGTATGATCATGCCAATGAGCAAACCGAGAGGCGGATAGAAGAAAAATTGCGTACCCCAGGGTATATCTTTCGCATCTTCTAGGTCGGCACCAAAAATTTCAGTAAAAACAAAGAACATAAAATCAGTCATTATAATCACCCTGTCTGTTATGAAAACAAGCGTTGATCATTGTCAGCTTATTTCCAATACTCAATGAAACTGAAATATCCCCCGGTATTCCAATAATTAATGAGCTTAAACTGACTCAATCAGATTAGCTCATTCACATAATAGTCCAGTCTATTTATACACCCCGTAGGGTAGTACAGTGTCAAGTAGAATTTGTCTTAAGATTTGTTGTTGAGCTAAGCGCTAGGTAGCCTGTTGCATTAAAGCTAAGTGCTTTGCTCTATGCGCGTCGCTATTTTCCCGTCATTTTCCCCTCTCTATTGGGGTTGTTGGGGGTTGTGCTGGGAGGGTGATGAGCCAGCTAGCCTGTTGTTTAAAACAACAAAGTAAGAGGCGTTAGTCGATCCTGGCAACCACAGTAAACGGTTCCGGCTGTTTTGTTGCATGGTGTGATCGGGTGTTAGTGACGTGGTGGGAAGGGAGTTGAGGTGCTGGGTTCGCTAGGTGCTTTGTGATGGCAGCGGAATTAAGTTGGCCCGGACCCATAAAAGCATCTGAGCCCCCGCTACAGATTAGGCTAGGACAATTAGGAGGATGGCTTCCTCGCAGTTGGAGCGTTTTTTAGGGGGCTAAATTTTGGCCAGGGGTCAATTTCTGTGATAATAACAACAGACTCTTAACTTGAGTATTTATTTAATTATCCTCAATACTCCTTCTGTCACAAAATTGGCCTGACCACTACAATCATTGCTGTTTGTGCTCTCTGTGACATTTGTTGTGAAACTAAACGAGAAGACTCTGCGGCATAGTCGGCATCGGCTATCACAGAGCGAGCTGATTCTGTGTTGCTCGCCATATTGGTTAGATTAGACGTCGCATGGCTCAGTCTGTTTTGGAAAGCACCTAGGAGTGAGCGTTGGTCAGAAACATCGCGGATGGCCTGATCAACGCTAGTTAAAGCACTGGCGGCATTATCCGAAGTCAGTAGTGAAATATCGGCGATGGATGCGTAACTTTCTAGGGTGACTGTGACGTCGGTCATAGCAGAACCATCGGTTAGACCGGTAAGGGTTAGCACACCGCTACTGGACGAGGCAGCACTAAAGAGTCCCGTTTGGACTGCGACATCGGATGCCATGGTGGTTATCAGAGTATCCAGACCGGCACTGCCGATAGTCCCTTGGATGTGGGTGCCGCTGGCTATAGTTAAGGTGATGCGGTCACCCTCGACTAGGTTAAGGTTGTTGAAGTCAAGAGTGCTGGTAGCAGTGGCAGGTACACTTGTTTCAATGATTAACAAGGTTTCGGCTGGAGTGTCAAGTTGATTGCCAGCAGTATCTACAAAAGCAAGGTGCACGTGAGTTGAACCGCCAAAGATTTGATTGTTATGTGATTGATAATTAGGTTCTCCTGCGACAACTTTATCACCGAGTAAAGATAATGTCGTCGGTAAATCGGTATTAAAAGATTGTGTGTAAGTATTGCCATTGACAGTATATGTTGCAACAGAGCTTACATTAAGTTGATTGGCGTTATTAAGTACAATAGTCCAACCTAGGTCACCATGATCAACTGCTCCGACACATTATTTCTGTAATGATTTCTTAGTTTTATTGCCCTTCAATAGAGTTATTCAGCTTAAGTAGTCAGGCAAACCAGATGCCAATAGCGGTATTTGGGGGTATGAAACGGTTCTTTTGGGCGTAAATGAAGGGCGTAGAGCATAGGTGTTGGCACTGAGAGCGTAGCGCCTAGCGCACGGTAGTCGGTTTAAATTAACCAGGTGGTTGAATTAAGATCGCGTCATTCCCGTACCTTAAAAGTACATTTGACCCCCGGGGGCGGCGGTCAGAAAGTAAGGTAGGGCTATTAGGACGATGACTGCCTCGCGGTTGAAACATTTTGAGATTTGATGCTCAATTTCATGAGGTACAAAAAAGGTACAACTACATATTCTTTAGGACTCCTAGAAACTACTTTTAATTACTTTGGGTATCTTGTAGCATATTGATGCTACTTTAAAAGTAGAGTTATTCAGGCTCTTTTAATGCGATGGTCGCGAGTTCGAATCTCGCACGACCAGCCATAAATACTTTTTAATATCAAATACTTAGAGCGTATTCTTGGTTTAGTAGCTGTGTGCTAAGAATGGCGACTACAGTGATAACTACAGTAGTTGTATATTTTTAACCTCGAAGAAGAGGATATGCACAGATGATTAATTTCCATACCCGTAAAATCATTCTTAAGAATAGCGATATACGTTATCGCGTAATCCTTACCAAATCTGGTAAAGCACTCAAAACCAAAACATTTAGACGTAAATCCGATGCTAGGACATGGGGAAGTCGTGCTGTTTTGAATTATCAAGAGAACGAAGCTAAAGGCATCGTGCCCTGTACGATTTCATTCAGTCAATTAGCCGATGAATACATGCATTGGTGGACTGGAAAATACCATGACCGTGTCAGGCTTGTGTCGTGGTGGGAAAAACAGCTTGCTGGTACGTTATTATCAGAAATCACACCCGAATTAATCAGAGAACACCTCAAGCCTAAAAAATCGAAAGCTCCTGCAACGTATAACAAGCATCTTGCCGTCATTAGCGCCGTATTAGATTTTGCAACGATACGACAAGAAGATGACGATATAACTGAACAATACATCAAAAAGAATCCCTGTGCGGAAGTCAGGTCACTTAAGGTTGATAACAAACGGGTTTGGTATTTGTCAGATGAGGAAAAACCACGGTTGCTTCAGTCGGCTCGAGATATTGGCGGTAAGTTTTTTTTGAAAGTTTTGATGGCGCTGACAACAGGAATGCGGAAAGGCGAGTTAGATGCGCTTCGATGGAATGATATTGATTTTGACCGAGGTTTGGCGATGTTACATAAAACCAAGAATGGCTCAGTTCGGTATACGCCTATTCCAGAAGTGACGATGGAGGAGGTTAAAAAGTATCGTGAAGTTGGTAATACTCTGATATTTCAATCAACCAGGGACCCTGATAAAGCATTTGATTTTCGTAAACAATGGTTAGCCTGTTTGAAGTTAGCTGAGATTGAGAACTTTCGTTGGCACGATATGCGTCATGACACAGCCAGTACATTGGCGCGTGACGGCAAAACTCTGAAAGAAATAGCTGAGCGAGGCGACCAGTCAGGACCTCTTTGTGCCGGAGGCGCTCCAGCGTTTGGGGCCACAGGTAGCACAGGCTGAGCTACTGGCAGCGCAGTACGACGCGGTGGCAGCGAATCCACCTTATATGGGCGGGAAGGTAATGATTGTCAGAATTAAAAAATTCGCCAAAGATTACTTTCCTGATGCCAAGAGCGACCTCTTTTCCTGCTTTATGGAACGTGCTTTGTCATTGGCGTCCGAGAACTGACGATATTCGCTGATCACAATGCTATCTTGGCTTTTTCTGAGGAGCTTTGAGAAGCTGATTTCGGCTCCGTGGCTTTCGTCGTGCAGAAGCAACGAATCCCGGAATCTAGCGGACGATATTTTCGTCTTCATAAACGAAATTTTCTGCATTTTCACATCTCGGACATCGCCCAGTTGTTTCGTAATGCTCTACGCGAGATTTCATTTAAGTATGACTTTGATTGCTACCGCGGCCGTGAGATGGGAACAGAAATCCCCTCGGAATCAATGCCTGATGGAGAATAGATTCATTTCTCAGCTAGACAATCTGATCTCAAAAGGATTCCAGGCAGTCGAATTGTCTATTGGGCAAGCGGAAGGTTTATCGACCTTTTTGGAAGGGTTGAGCCTATATCGAATCGTGCGCTGAAGGGCTTAGGCACCGGTGGAAATATCGATCACTTCCAAAGAAAGTGGTACGAGCCCAGCTCGCAGAAGCTCTCGTGCCTCGTATCTAGCGGTGATTACTGGTTTTCCTTAGCTAAAGGCGGCGATTTTCGACGTTGGTATGGAAATCACGAATTCGTAATTAACTATGAAGAGCAAGGGCGGGACCTAAAAGCAAACCAGGCAAACTTGAGAAGCCGAGAAAAGTACTTCCAAGAAGGTCTGACATGGGGAGTTATCTCGTCAGGTGGTTTTGCGGTTCGTTTAATGCCTTCTGGTTTCTTGTTCGATCAAGCTGGATCCGCAATTTTTCGCGCGGAAGATGATGGCCGCCAACTGGACGAGATGCTTGCGAGCCTGAATTCAGTAGTGACAGGATCTGTCGCGAAAATACTAAGCCCAACTATCAGTTTCACTACGGGTGACATAAGGGAGTATCCGATACTGTTGCTCGATGGGGTCGAGGTGGCCACTCGGCGTCTCGTTGACCTGGGCAAGGTAGACTGGGATGCCTACGAACGCTCCTGGGACTTCCAATCTCTACCCATCTTGGCGGTCTCCGCCGATCCCACTTGAATGAGAATATCATGCAATATAGAAAAGGTGACCGTGTTAAACATCCCACTCAAGAAGAATGGGAGGGTGGGTGAAGTTCTTGAGGATAGTAATGGTGACAATGTAAAAATATTTTTTGTTGGTATAGGTGAGGTGACAATATCTTTGCAATGTGTACAACCGGTAATAATTTCTGTTGATAAAGCAAGTCATCCAGTTTTAGACAACTTAAAAAATAGTAAAACTGTGTCAGAGAATTAAATATCAAAGTCTTCCTCAGTCTATACAATACTTCCTTGAAAAATACCCCCAAGGTTTTTATGGAACTAAATTTAAAGAAGAGAGTGACAAATAAAACTACAAGAATGGAAAGTTAGTTAAGTAGAGATGATATTCAAAAATGCACTTTTGGCAAAACAGTTTTTGGAGCATTGTGATGAGAGAAACGAGGCAGTATTATAATTAATTGATATAACTATTAATGCTTGTAAAGAAAAAGGTAAGTATGTGGGTATTTATAGGCAAGCACCTTCTGATTTTCCTGAAATCACTCGCTGGTAAGTGGGATTGATTCAATATCACTAAATCCTGATAGTTTATTAGTGATGACCTAGGTGGTGTCGGCCATGAAGTGGATTTGGGTCAAGGTTAAAATACGGCTGACCTTAGTCTCAATTATTAAAGAAGGCCGAAGTATAATGTTTCCTTAAAATAATTTTGAGCGTTAGTTACATGACAATTTTATTTTTACTGACAATAAGGGTAGTGATTTTTAGCAGTGATAAGGAGAGCACTGAAGTTGTTAGCCCGTCATAGTATTGAAATTAAGAGGTAAGTACAATTTGTTTTTTTATACGTTATCTGTGGATTGCCGACTCATAAGCTGGATCTTTTTGCGTCTTTTAGCATTGATTTATATCTTTGCATTTGCATCAATGGCTGTACAAATTGAAGGGCTTATTGGTACACACGGCATACTTCCTATTGAAGTCAAATTGCAGGAGTTGAGCAATGCGACCCCAAACAAAAAGTATTGGTTTTTCCCATCAGTATTTTGGTTTTCCGCTTCCGACTCTGCTCTGTTGTGGGTTTGTTATTTTGGTGTTATTTCTGCGACTTCGTTGTTTATTGATAGGGCCAGCTCTGTATCCTTGTTTGTCTGTTATATCTTGTATTTGTCTATTGCTTTTGCAGGTCAGGATTTTACTGCTTTCCAATGGGAT
>DTSI01000114.1 GCA_012965425.1 Methylococcaceae bacterium | reverse complement strand
GGTTGGTAAATAATGAGCTCAAATTGTTCAATGTTATAGTCAGCCAGTGCCGTTGCACCGAGGGCATAGAGCATTAATTGGTCCGAGGATGGGTGAACCGGGCTTCTTCCAAACTTAAGATCGGCAACGATAAGTTTGTTATGTTCGGGTTGAGTGACGATTATATCTGCCGTTCCCCAACATAAATCATCACCTACACCGAGGATGCGCCCTGGATTAACGCGTTTTTCAATATAAAGGCGGCCCTCTAACTTTATAACTGCGTGGTAAACATCATTAATTAGACGGATCATTTCATCGTGTACGTTTTGAAAAGGTCCCTTTGTTGAGACGGTTGTCATAAATTCAACAGGGGGAAGCCCCACTAATAATGAGGATTCAAGTAGCAGGTGGGCGAGAGTCCCTTCTTTTGATGCCTTGGAGGGGATATCAGGGTAGGCGCTCTCAAGTTCGGGTGAAGCAGGGCATTGCCGCCATCTTGCAGCGGCACTGGGGGAAAGTTTAGCGTGACTCATCTTTCAGTAGTTGCCGTAAGGCAATGGCACATTCTGAACGATCAGCATCCGTTAAGTCACTGACACGCTGGGCACCGTAGACCGCCATTATCTTTTTAGCCTTGTCATTTTGCTCACAATCAATCACCTGTGTCAGTAGCTCACGGAAATCATCCACCGTAACGTTTTCTATCACACTTTCCTGTGGGGTTCTGGCGGGTGGAATAATGTTATTGTCTGTGGTGGGGGTTGGGTTCGCGTTTTGAAGTTGTTGGGTCAGGTTGGTCAGTAGGCCAGTTAATTCATCAAGGCCATTAAAAGTTACATTGACGTTTATATTCATAAGTTAGTGCTCCTATAGTTTGATGACGGCTTCAAGTGCCACATCGAGTGATTTTTTAGAGGTCAGTTGCAGCAGACCTCGACAGTGTTGAAGTTCCTGATCTGTTAATCCTGAACGCATGATGGTTGCAATGGCCTGCGCTGTACCGGAATCATCAATAAGGGTTCTTTCGCCAATTTTTGACAATCGTTCCTTTTCACGCTCGATGCGTTTAAGACGGGCACAATCATCATGCATACCCGATAAGGTACTAATAAAGGCGTGGGAGTCTAACTTACTGCCTTTGAGCTCTTCTAAAACGGCATCACTGATTTTATGGGCGTGGGAAATATTGCGCCGTGCAATAGAGGCGCTGACACCGGTTCGCGTTTTAGTTTCGTCCACAAGGCCTTGATAGGTCGCATTGGTATTCATTTTATAAACTTCATTGAGAATCTTCTGGTGTTGAATCTTTTCAGAGGCGGTCAGCTCCAGTCGGGAATAGTTTTCAACGACTTCAAGCAGCTGTGCCTTTGAGTCATCATCGATTACGGTAACTGGGATTTGAATGGATAATTGTTTGGCAGCTTCTAACCGGTGATTACCGGCAATTAATTGATAAACTTCATCCCCATCCTTAGTGTATTTTTTGAAGACGGTAATCGGTGATATCCATTTTGATTGGCGGATAGATTCGATTAACTTAGACACATGGTTAGGGTTTAATTCCCGTAGTCGGGTGGGTACTAAAATATCTTCTGGATTTAGTTCCATAGGGCCTCCTTAAGGTCAATAATTCGGGGTAGTTTGTCAGCACCCCAGCGGGATTTATCAAGGTCAGTTTTTATCCACCCTGAGTCGTGAAGTTCGCATAGTGCAGAATGAATGTTTTCAGTCGATCGTAACCCCTCAAGTTTGATGTTTTTTCTGAGTTGAACGGTATCAAGAACGCCTACTTTATTGTTGATCACCCACTGACCGAGCCGCATCGCTAATATTTCTGAGCGTGGTGTCAGAATGTCGGCTTTGATTCGTTCGTGGTGGGAGTCTATGACCTGTCGATAATTAAGGGCTTGTTTAAGAATATCAAGACTAACGGTATTGCCTTGACAGGCTTCAAGAAGGTGGAAAGACAGCGATAATCGTAATACTTGGCCAGGGGCTTTATGGGCACCGGCATCATTTTCACGATGAGTATCTCGAAGACATTGAAGATGGTCCAGTCGCCAGCTTTCAAAATACTCATGCGCTTGTTTAGAGAGTATGAGTTCTTGTTGGGGTTGTTGATGAGTACGGCTGATAAAAGTATTGAGTTTTTTAACCGCAACCAGATAATCAATTTCATTAAATGATGGCGATTTAACTGGCAGGGGGTCAGGGTACACAAACATCATGCGCGGTATTAACCCGTCTTCACTGGCCAT
>DTSI01000113.1 GCA_012965425.1 Methylococcaceae bacterium | reverse complement strand
AAAATCAATCAGTTGAAATACTGTTTGCAACTGATGATAACCATCCTCCCGGCGCCCGACAATTCTTAACATTAAATTTAACTTGGCCGGCGCAGGCCATTGTTGCTGCCACAACTGATTTCTCATAATTACCACAATCCATGCTATAAATTTTTTTTTCTAAAATAGCTACATTAACTGCCATTGGTCCACCAACAGTTTCAGCTTTACATCACCATAAGATAACTGGACTTTCTTAGGCAAACTATACTGCTCTACTTTCACTACCTTGGAAATAAAGACCCGCCAACCTTGCTGAATAAAACCCTCTGGCACGTACACAAACTGATTACCCGGTGCTGGCAAACCCAGCAGCCAATACCGAAACGCCAAAATTGGAACCTCAAAGCCTAAACCAAAATCAACACCCTTGGTAACGTCTTGCAGAATTCTTTTGTTGTCCGCCCCATAATCAATGACAACGCTTCTACCCTCCAACACGATAACGACTAACTGCCGACCCAAAGGCCCATATACCGCCAACTTTTCACTATCAGGCCAATGTTGCCATTTTATTCGAACCGATTCAGCCGCATTATTTTTTACAATCGCTAAACGCCCCCGCAATGACCAGGCATGATCATTTAAAATCAAACTCGAAGCAGACTCCAGCCCCTCTTGATCACTGATTTCTGGCGTTATAGAGCATCCACTCCCCCCAATTACCAACAAGCCCCAGAGCAAAACCCATCCTTTCCGCATCAATCTTTGACTAAATCTTCAAGTAAACCCTTTCTATCTTGTAAAATTTCTAATAAATACGCATCGGCAGGATATTTACTCACAGCCTCTTCAAAAATACCACGTGCTTCTTGTTTTCGCCCCATTGTCCAAAGCGCCTCCACCAAATGCCCCGCTATTTCAGGCTCTCGCTCTAGTCGATAGGCTTTTTGCAAATAACTAACTGCTTGATCATAAAGGCCTTGTCGATATTTCAGCCAACCATAACTGTCAATGATAACCGCGTCCTGCCCTTTAAGCGCAATAGCCCGCGTCAGATAAACCTCAGCCTCTTCTAAGCGTTCAGTCCGATCAACTAAGGTGTAACCCAATGCATTCAAGGCATTGGCATCTTCAGGGTACCTGTCAATAATATTCAACAAATCAGATTCAAGAATTGCCAATTTATCTAACTTCTCTGCTACCAATGCACGCGTGTATAAAACCTCTTTCCTGTCAGGCATTTCTTCTAAAGATTGCGTTAATAAATTAAACGCCTCAATGTACAAAGACTGCAAACTCCACCATTGCGACCGAAGTAAAACAAGCCGTAATTCTTGCGAACTATTCAAGACCTTAACTTCATCGAGTCGCAACCCAGAACGCTCAAAAAAACCTCTATCCATCAACAATTCTATTGCATTTATTCGCGCACCAAAAAGGTGATCCCCACTCAAAACCCGATCAAACCAGCCAATTGCACGTTCTAAATCACCTTCAATTGCCGCAATACGACCCAAATGAAAATTACACCGGTCACTCCAGACCGGCTCATCAACCAAGCCCAATAACACTGATTTTGCCTGTTCATTTTTATGAAGTTGCAAATAAATCATAGCTAATGCGTATTGACTATTCTTATCATACGGCTGCATATCCAAAACCCCCTGATACGTCTTTGCAGCCGCAGCAATATTTCTATTTTTAATCTGCGTTTGCGCCAATAGCACTTTCAACTCAACCCGCTCGGGACGTTTCTTGATGATACGTTGCAATATCTTCTCAGCCTCCTGAAAGCCCCCTAACTGAACAGCAACTTGAGCCTGAACAACATGCGCTCTCACCCAATCCGGCTGCAATAATAAAGCCTCGGTTACTTTTTCCTTAGCTTGCTTAAACTCACCTTGTTGCAACGACAAAATAGCTTGCGCCAAATGAATTGACCCTTTCTTTGGATATTGCCGTAATAACTGCTCTAAAACCGTATAAACATTGTTATGCTCTTGTTCTGAATCAAGCGTCTTAATAAGCTCAAACAAGGCACCCTCGAAACCAGCCGGATCCGCTTTTAAAATAAACTGCATATGCTCAAAAAGAGCCGCACCATTTTGCGCTTTAATAGCCAACATAGCCCCTACACGCCGGGCAATCAGATTTTCAGAGTCCCGCTCCAGCCACAACGAAACAGCTTTTTGAGCTTCTCGATAATTCTTCTGAAACAAGGCAATCTTCGTGGCTCTTTCGGCAATTCTGGGATCAAAAACTTTTCCCGCCGCTTGTACATAACCATCGAGGGCCACATCATACATTCCTCTTTGTGCCGCCAACTCAGCCGTCAACAACAAATACAAAACTTCAGGTGTCAACTTATCCAAGTTTCGATTAAGGTTCAGCTTAACTTTTGCTGCCTTTTTCGTTTCAGCCGCTACAATTCCCCTCTCCGCAACCTGTTCTGGGAACGTTGAACAACCCACTAAAAAAGCTAACATTACGGTCACAAATACTTTTAATATCATGAACTTATTCACTCGAAAGATCATTGAAAAACTATAAATACCGGAACAATCCATTTTTACATTCCGTTGCCAGTTGGCTATATTCCTAAATATTACTTAAAATACTACATTGTTATGACAACTTCATTGGTAATTATTTCAAAACCTGATGTCTCTATTTAATTTTAAGTTTAAAACCCACGCCTCTACTCATCGCTCACTGTTAATGCCGTTAACACTGCAACACCACTGAACCATGACTTTACTTGCCATCGGCGTTAATTACAACACAACTCCTCTCGCGATTAGAGAACGCTTAGCATTGTCTACAGAGCACCTATCCGCAGCGCTTATCGACCTAAGAAAGAAATCCGGTATTAGCGAAATTGCAATTTTATCAACCTGTAATCGGACCGAGTTTTATTGCCGATTAAATTGTGATAATCAACAAATCATTATTGATTGGATCACGAACCACAGCAATCTCCCCCAAGATGAAATTACACCTTATCTTTACTGCCACACCGGTCCTGAACTCATCCGTCATATGTTCAGAGTAGCCTGTGGCCTTGATTCTATGATTATCGGCGAACCCCAAATTTTAGGCCAAATGAAAACAGCCTACCACGCTGCCTACGAAGCGGGCACGCTAGGCAAACAGTTAGGTAAATTATTTCAACACACCTTCTCAGCTGCAAAAAAAGTTCGCACAGATACCGCAATTGGCTCCAGTCCTGTTTCTGTCGCATTTGCTGCTGTCCGTCTCGCCCAAAAAATATTTGATAACCTTAACCAACAAACAGCCATACTAATTGGTGCTGGTGAGACTATCGAACTAACAGCCAGACATCTCCACCAACAAAAAATAGGACAAATCATTGTTGCTAATCGCACCTATGACAAAGCCCATAATTTAGCCGCTCAATTCGATGGTTATGCTATTACCCTCGCTGAACTGCCCATTCACCTCGCTAAAGCAGACATAATTATTTCATCAACTGCCAGCCAACTACCAATACTCGGCAAAGGTGGATTTGAAAGTGCCATCAAAAAACGTAAACATAAACCCATTTTTATTGCAGACCTCGCCGTTCCGCGCGATATCGAACCAGAAGTCTCCCAACTTGAAGACATTTATCTATACACAGTTGATGACTTACAATATGCTATTGATGAAAACCTAGGAGCACGCCGACAAGCCGCAGAACAAGCCGAAGAAATAATCAACACCCAAGTAGAAAACTTTCTTAGCTGGATGCGTTCACAAGGCGCCCAGTCAACCATCACCGACTTTAGGCAACAAGCTGAACAAATCCGTGCAGAAGTAGTGAATAACGCACGGATTGCACTTAAAAATGGTACCGACCCTGAGCGAGTCATTGAACAACTAGCTCATTTACTCACGAATAAATTACTTCATACGCCCAGTATACAAATCAGACAAGCTGGTATCAATGAAAGACATGACCTCATTGCTGCTGCCCGCGAACTTTTTAAACTCACAAAAACAAATCAAATCAAGTGAACAAATCCATACAACACCGACTAGACCGGCTCGTAGATCGCTTCGACGAAGTCGCAGCATTACTCTCAGAACCTGAAATCCAAAACAATCAAAATAAATTTCGCACACTCAGTCAGGAATATGCCCAAATCGCCCCTATTGCAAACTGTTACCAACAATTTTCAGCCACGCTAGAAGCTATTGAGGCAACCAAAGAACTGATCAGTGATCCGGATCCAGAACTCAGGGATATGGCAAAAGAAGAGCTCCATGACGCTAAGGAACTGGCATCGCAATTAACCCATCAACTACAAATATTACTTTTACCTAAAGATCCTAACGACAATCGCAATATTTACATTGAGGTTCGTGCCGGCACCGGCGGGGCCGAAGCGGCTATTTTTTCCGGTAATCTTGCCCGTATGTACCAACGTTACGCGGAACTCCAAGGCTGGAAAATTGAAACCATTAGCCAGACATTAGGCGAACACGGTGGTTATAAAGAGATCGTTATGCGTATTCAAGGTCAAGACGTTTACGCACATTTAAAATTTGAGTCGGGGACACACCGCGTACAACGCGTACCCGAAACTGAATCTCAAGGCCGAGTACACACTTCAGCTTGCACCGTAGCTATTATGCCTGAGGCAGAGGAAATAGATGCTATCGACATTAATACCTCTGATTTACGTATCGACACCTTTCGCGCATCCGGCGCGGGCGGACAACACATCAATAAAACTGACTCAGCTATTCGAATAACACATCTACCTTCAGGTGTCGTTGTTGAATGTCAAGATGAACGCTCACAACATAAAAATCGTGCTCGTGCAATGTCATTATTGCAAACACGCCTACTCTCGGCTAAACAAGAAAAACTGAATGCAGAACAAGCAGCCTCTCGAAAAGACCAGGTCGGCAGCGGTGACCGCTCCGAACGCATTCGAACCTATAATTTTCCACAAGGCCGATTAACTGATCACCGAATTAATTTGACCTTGTATAAACTTGAGGAAATTATTCAAGGCGAATTAGGGCAGGTTATCCAACCGCTTATTAACGAGCATCAGGCAACCCAACTCACACAACTTGCTGAAGATTAATACTAACTATCGACGTCGAAAAACCATGGCTATTCTACTTTTCAAACTCAACAATGTAACCCTTGACGAAGCCGAAGACATTCGGGAAATACTTGATGAACAGCATATCGACTATTATGAATCATCGGCAGGACGCTGGGGTATTGGCGTTGCAGCTATTTGGCTCGTCAATAATCAAGACCTTGATTCGGCCAGAACATTGATCCACACCTACCAAATCGACAGAGGGCTACAAATACGACGCGAGCATGCGAATTTAAAAAAACAAAACAAATTAGAGTCTATTTTTGATCGATTAAAGCACCACCCCCTGCTCTTTCTACTGACACTGGTGATGATCAGCTTAATAACCGCACTTTCACTAAAACCATTTTTCAGCCTTATTAACCGCTAAAACAAACCCGACCCCAAATAGAAATTAATTAAATCAACACCTTAAGTACTAACAACTTTCTATCACAAACTGCTATACTGCAGAATTTAAAGTAAACTCAGTTATTTTTTCACAAAACAACTCCCGGTTTTGTACCTCAACTTTCCAAACTAAATTTTAATTATGTCTAGAAGCGCACGGAAAAACACACATTCAGTAATGGTTGGCAACGTAAAAGTAGGTGGTGGCGCGCCTATTGTCATTCAATCCATGACCAATACCGATACCACCGATATTAGTTCAACGGTAAAGCAAATCATGGAATTATCCGATGCCGGATCAGAACTGGTTAGAATCACTGTCAACAATGAAGCAGCAGCTCAGGCTGTCCCTGCTATTCGGAACGAATTAAACCGGAAAGGCTATTTAGTACCCATTGTCGGTGACTTTCACTTTAATGGTCATAAATTACTGGAAAAATATCCGGATTGTGCGGCTGCATTAGATAAATACCGTATTAATCCTGGAAATGTAGGAAAAGGAAAAAAAAGAGACCCTCAATTTGCACAAATGATTGAGTTTGCCTGCCAATATGACAAACCCGTTCGCATTGGCGTCAACGGCGGAAGCCTTGATCAATCGGTATTAACCCGTTTACTCGATGAAAATCGCTTAAAAGAAACTCCTGATGAGCTAGCTGTCGTTACCAGAAAAGCTATTATCACCTCGGCACTAGAAAGTGCGCAACAGGCTGAAGCACTTGGATTAAGTGCAGATAAAATCATCTTGTCTTGTAAAATGAGCAATGTCCAAGATCTTATTAGCGTCTACCAAACACTGTCAGAAGAATGTTCTTATGCCTTACACCTCGGATTAACTGAGGCTGGAATGGGAACCAAAGGCGTAGTTTCATCGGCGGCCGCATTATCTGTTTTAATGCAACAAGGTATTGGTGACACCATTCGTATCTCCTTGACTCCTGAGCCTGGCGGCGCACGAACACAAGAAGTCTATGTTGGGCAAGAGATATTACAAACGATGGGATTCCGTTCATTTACCCCAATGGTTATTTCCTGCCCAGGATGTGGACGCACAACCAGCGACTACTTCCAGAAACTAGCACAGGACATACAAGGCCACTTGCGTAATAACATGCCGATTTGGAGAAAAGAATTCCAAGGCGTGGAAGATATGACCGTTGCTGTCATGGGCTGTGTTGTGAATGGTCCGGGTGAAAGTAAAAGTGCCAACATTGGCATTAGCCTACCCGGTACCGGCGAGACACCCGTTGCCCCCGTTTATGAAGACGGTATCAAAACAGTGACATTAAAAGGCGATAAAATTGCCGAAGAATTTCAGGAAATTGTAGAGAACTATATTCAAAGCCACTACGCTTCTTAACTCGCTTTTAGAGCGGTTAATTTATAGAATTAACCGCTATCCCAATGTTCTAAGCCCTCTAATTCGAAAGATGAAAACCCGGCCTTATAGCGGAGTTCTTTATTTAACACGCCACCCTTCGGTGCTCCTTTAAAACGCTGTCTGATAAACTGCAAATAGCTTTCTTCAGCATTAAGCCCGCGCTCACTACAAACATACTTGAACCAATCACTTCCTAATTTAACATGCCTCACTTCATCGTCGAGAATGCGTTGTAAAATCGCAGCACTTTTAGGATCACCTAAATGATTAAACTTATCGATCATCGGTGGTGTTACATCTAACCCTCTTGCCTCCAAATATCGCGGCACAAATACCAGCCGCATTAATAAATCATCCGCTGTCTCCTCAGCTACTGTCCACAAGCCATTGTGTGCGGGATAATCACCATAGTTAACACCCATCGCCAATAAATGCTCTCGGATCATTGAAAAATGCTCTGCCTCTTCAACAGCTACACTTAACCAGTCATGATAAAACTCAAGTGGCAATCCCCGAAACCGATACAATAAATCCCAAGCAAGATAAATAGCAATAAACTCTATATGCGCAATGGCATGAAAGAAGGCCTGGACACCCAACACCGTATTCAATGATCGCTTGGGCATTTCTTTAGGCGGTAATAATAACGGTCGTTCTGGAAATTGTACATCCTTAACAGAACGAGGAGAGCCATGGTTTTCAAAATTTAGCCCATCGCTCTTAAAAAGAATACCCGCTTGTTTAGTACACGCTAAAATAGTCTCAACGTCGCCACTGTATAAACAATTCTCTGCCGCAACAAAAATTTTTTCTGAATCTGCCATCATTATGAAAAAACTACTTAACACCGTAAAACATTTGATTCTGGCACCGGCACCACGACTACACCAGCTTTTTTTATTTTTATATTGCGCCTTAGTTTTCTGGGTATCTCATCAACCCAGCGTTCCCATGCCGCACTTATTCCCCCATTTCGATAAAATAATTCACGCAGCAACTTATTTTGGCATGGCCTGCCTCGCTTGGACTTGTTTTTCCCATTACCCCAAAAAAACTTATTATCAAACAATTTTATTTTGCATGCTCTTTGGCGCCACCGACGAATGGCACCAATCTTTTATAGTCGGTCGACTTGCTGACCCCTATGACTGGGCTGCTGACATCTTCGGCGCGACTAGCGCGGCGCTCTTTTTAACACTACTAAAAAAATACTAACAAACCCTATCAACATGATGTAACGTCACAAGATAATCTATCTTTAAAGAACTGCTTCACCGGTAAAACCGGTCTCATTTAAGATATAATTGAGTTTCTTTAAAGCATCTTTCTGGATTTGTCGTATACGCTCACGTGTTACGCCATATTTATGTGATAATTCCTCCAGTGTTTTTGGGGTATGCCCACAAACGCCATAGCGCTCACAAATAATGTCTTGTTGCCGATCACTTAACTGAACCAACCAATTCGGTAACATACCCTTAATAGAAGAATGATCCAATAACTCTGATATAGATAAACTTGAATTGTCTGGGATCATTTCCAAGACTGATGTTTCATAATCTTTCCCTATGGAAGCATTGACTGATGTGACCCGCTCATTTAACGCCATCGTTTTAAGAACTTTATTGATCGGTTTTTTTGTTAACAATGCAATCTCTTGTGCTTTAGGTTTTCGTTCAGAACCAACCTCTAACTTCCTTGCTGCTTTCAAGCAGGCATAAAGTTCTTTTTCAACATGCACGGGCAAACGAATGGTTCGTACCTGATTCATCAAGGCTTTTTCTATGCCCTCTTGAATCCACCAAACACCATAAGTTGAAAACCGAAAACCACGATACGGATCAAACTTATCTACAGCACGGATCAAGCCCACGTTACCTTCTTCAATAAGATCTAAAAAAGATAACCCACGATTCAAATACCGCTTAGCCATTTTCACAACTAAGCGTAAATTACTTTCAATCATAATTTTTCGTGCGTCCTTATCTCCGAGCAGAACCTGCTTTGCATAATATTGCTCTTCTTCAACGCTTAGCAGTTGATATTGCTTTAAATCCTTAAAATATGCCGTTGCAGGATCACCGCCCTCTATACCTTTCCTACCAACGGCTTGTTCTGTAACCTTTTTAGATTGACCCAACACACACTCATTAAAACTTGACTCACTCGATACATTTAATTCTAAACTCATCATTCTCTCCTTAACACGTCAGAAAACAGGAGAGCAAAAAAAATGCCAAAACAATAAAAGTAGAATTACTTACGCTGTAGGGGGGTATGAAATAAAAAAATAATTGCAAATCAACACTTTTTTGCAATTTGCAACGCTTTGTCCTGCTAATTTTAAAAAAAGTTATCTGCGCCGTATAAAGAAATAGAGATAAATAAAAAGTAATGGGCCATCATTCAACAATAAGACCCCTAGTGACCCAGAAAAAACAACGGCCTCCTTAGCAATTGTTAAGGAGAGTACGTCAACGCAGTAAGCAAAAAAATTTAATGCCTCAGGTCACAAACGCTGTCAGCGATGGAGAGCGAACGCGAGAGTTGGTAGCCTCGTTGGCGTAGGTGATTATGGATAACCGTCGTGGGAAGCGCCAGAGGGGATCTGGAATTACATCCGCAACGCTTTCAAGTCATTTGTGGCAGTGTTACGGAGTCTGCCTTGTGTTTACCATGATGTGGCGCAGTGACACGAACGCGGGACGAACCGGAGCGCCGTAGGCATTAATTGCCAGATCATTTTTGCTGCTTGCTTGGGCTCGGATGCCCAAAACAAGCTTTCGCAAAAATAGTGGCGCGCCTGTTCGATCGATTGCTTAATCATTATTTCTTAGGTAAATAATGAGCCGGATTAACGGACTTACCGTCCTTCCTGATTTCAAAATGGAGACCCAAACGATTGTCATTGTTACGGCCAACCTCGGCTATCTTCTGACCTTGCCTGATGGTTTGTCCTTCCTGAACAAACAGCCGGCTATTATTAGCATAAGCACTTAAAAAGTGTTCATTATGTTTGATAATAATAAGATTACCATAACCTTTTAAACCATCACCGCTATAAACTACACGCCCATCGGACACCGCAACAACCTCCTGACCCGACTTGCCGGCAATATCAATACCTTTCAACCCCGTTTTCTTAAACGACTGTAATAATCGCCCCTCTAAAGGCCACTGCCAACTCATTCGCCCTTTAAAACCTGTCACTACCTTACTTTTTCGCTGCACGACCCGTGACTTATTTTCTTTACGCCCCTTGTTCTTTTTGGAAAAAAGTTTTTTCGTTGAGCCTACCGACTTAAAAAGCTTTAGTCGTTGACCAACCAAAAGTTTATAGGGCGGTGAAAGATTATTCCAACGCGCCAATTGATGAAAACTATGACCCGAACGAAACCCCACAGAAAACAGTGTATCCCCCGGCTGAACCCTATAAAAACGAACCTGTTCCCCTAAACTGATGCCATATGAACGAACAGGCGCAAAATTATCCTTTTGGGAACAACCTGAAAGCACGAACACGGTTAAAACAATGCACAGTCCTTTCTTATTTTTTAACGTTTCTATGATATTCATTATCATTTATCTAAAAGAACTGACTTAGCCCTATTCAATTGCGCTGCTAAAAAATTAGATCCTCCCTTATCCGGATGAACCTTAATCATTAATCGTTTATGTGCCTGAACAATTTCCTTCTCTGTACACCCTAGTTTTAACCCCAAAACTTGATAAGCCTGCTCAACCGTCATCCTGTTGGAATTATTTCTCCGAGCTTTTGGGTCTGCGCCCCCCTTCCTTGATGAGACAAACATAAACCAAACTCTTTGCAATATCGGGGCATAGCGCAATAAAGCAGGTATCAATCGGCCCAGAAATGCAAGAAAAATACCCAACAACCCTATAAGCCAATTCAATTTCCCCAATGCGACTAAAACTACAAAGGCGCTTATCAGTACGACCCATCCCAGTTTTCTAAATAGATTTGCCAGCTCTTCTGATGGTTGACGCTGAATCCAACGAAGAACAAAAACCAGCAAAAGAATCAATAATAAAACAAAAAAAAGCCGTATCAAACTAATGCCACCTCATTAAACAAAATATCAAAAATTTTAAAATAACCGATTAAGTTTAAACTAAAATTCATTTTCTCATCATTCGCACTTACAAATAATGTTTTACTTTGTTTATTAATTCAATTTTCTATTTGGCTATAATAGTGATTGATTTTATATACTAAATTAAGATTTAGAACATCTTTTATTTTTATTCCCAAAAAAAACCTCTATGGAAAACACACACACACCCTTAGTAGGCTTTGCCGCTTACAGTGGCTCTGGAAAAACAACATTATTAACACAACTAATCCCCCTTTTAAAAACAAAAGATCTCCGTATTGCCGTTATAAAACACAGCCATCATCTTTTTGACATTGATAAACCGGGAAAAGATAGTTATAGACTTCGCTCGGCAGGTGCTGATACCGTCCTGTTAGCTTCAAAACAACGCCGCGCAATCATGACCGAATTGGCGATTGAAAAAGAACCGCGGTTAGCCGAACAACTTGAACATTTAAATTTAAGCAACATTGATTTGATTTTAGTCGAAGGCTTCAAATCAGAATATTTCCCAAAAATAGAAGTCCATCGACCAGATCATGGAAAACCGCTATTGTATCCAAATGACCCCTCTATCCTAGCTGTCGCCAGCGATAAAAAACTCACTCTCCCTGAACATATACAACTCCTTGACTTAAATAACCCCCCGATAATCGTCGACTTTATTTTAGAATCCATTTTAAACATATCCCCATGACTAATCTCTGTAATAGCAAAACACAAAACCTTCTTCCTATTGAACAAGCCAATGCTAAGATTCGCAATCAACTGCAAGCCATTACCGGTAATGAAAAATTATCACTGAACACTGCCTTAGGCCGGACACTCCAAAAGTCTGTTTTGGCACGGTATAACTACCCTTTTAACGACGTTTCCTCAATGGATGGCTATGCTCTAAATACCCAAGGCATTAATCCTATCCAGCCTTTTCAATTAACCTGTTGCGGTACCTCATGGGCCGGAAAGCCTTACCCAAAAACACTGTCACCGAACCAATGTATCCGTATTTTCACCGGAGCTGTTTTACCCCAGGGCGCAGATTCAATCATTATTCAAGAACTCGTTTCCGTACAAGAGACCACGATAACTTTCCCAGCAAACCCAACGTTATATGACAATATTCGATTCTCAGGTGAAGACTATAAAAAAGGCGACTTATTATTACCCGTACACAAAAAATTAACCGCTGTTGACCTGAGTTTTCTAGCTTCAGCAGGTATCTATGAAGTCTCCGTATACCGTCAGGTTAATATTGCTTTCTTCTCAACAGGCGATGAACTAACAACTGTCGGCCAACCGCTTGGCAGCGGAAAAGTTTTCGATAGCAACCGTCATGCCTTAAATGGACTTTTAGATGATCCCTGCTACAACTGTACTGATCTGGGTCGATACGCTGACCATTACGAATTATTAAAAAAAACATTACAAGACGCTGCTAATCAATACGATGTTTTGATTACAACCGGAGGCGCCTCTGTCGGTGATGCTGATTTTATCAAAGACATTATGAATGAAATTGGTCAAATAGATTTCTGGAAAATCGCTATGAAACCCGGAAAACCGCTTGCCTTTGGTCATATCAATTCTACCTTATTCTTTGGCTTGCCCGGAAATCCTGTTTCAGTAATTGCAACTTTCCAACAAATAGTCGAACCCGCATTAAAACAACTCGCCGGCCTATCACCCACGAAACGTCTGCAGTTAAAAGCGCAGTGCTTAACTGCCCTAAAAAAAACGCCCGGTCGCAAAGACTTTCAGCGCGGCATTCTTAAACAAAACGATAATGGCGATCTCACTGTCATTTCATCCGGACAACAAGGCTCTCATATCTTAAGCAGTATCAGTGCAGCCAATTGTTATATTATTTTAGAGGCGCAGTGCCATTCATTACCCGCCGGGCAATGGGTCACCGTCGAACCCTTTTCCTGCTTTATCGCGGAATAAACTAATAGCGGGGAACCGCTTTATCACATTCACATGACCATGCATCAATACCCCCAGACAAATTAAAAATACTTGAAAAACCACACTGCACCAAATATTCAGCGACCTGCTGACTGCGCATACCATGGTGACACATAACAATAATACTCTGTTCTTTATCAAGCTCTGGGTAACGCTCTGGTACTTGATGCATCGGGATGTGAAGACTCCCTTCAATCCTTGCCATTTCAAACTCACTTAACTCCCTGACATCCAAAAGCACATAACCACTGAATTGATCTGTCTGTCTTGTTTCTTTTAACTGTTTTACTGAAAAAGGATGTACAGTCATAGTTTCAACTCACTTGTTTTTCAAAAACCTTTCGATTCGAAATATCGCCTCTTTTAAATGCTCCAAATCACAGGTGTACGAGAAACGCACAAAAGAGTTGGCATCACTGTCACCAAAATCACAACCCGGCGTAATTGCTACACCTTCTACTTCCAGTAACTCATGAGAAAACTGAAAACTATTATCCGTTAACGCACTGCAATCAGCATAAATATAAAAAGCCCCTTGAGGCCGACACATAATAGCAAAACCTAGACGTATAAGTTGTTCATACAAAAAATCTCCACGCCGCTGAAACTCAAAACGTCTCACTTCTAAGATCGTCATGGTCTGATTATCTAAGGCCGCTAATGCGGCATATTGTGAATGTGAAGCCGCCGCTATAAATAAATTTTGAGCCAATTTCTCTGCTGCACCATAAAAACACGCCGGCACAATTAACCATCCAACACGCCAACCAGTCATACCAAAATATTTAGAAAAACTATTAATCACAAAAACATCATCACTGTAAGCCAATGCTGTTTGCGCTTCTCCTTGATAAACCAGCCCGTGATAAATTTCATCAGAATAAAAACACCCCTTTTTTTTCTCCGTTATATCAATACATTCATTTAATGCCTGTTTTGAGATTAACGTTCCCGTTGGATTACTGGGTGACGCGACTAAAACACCTCGCGTGCTTTGCTGCCAGTTCTGACCAATTAATTGAGCTGTTAATTGAAAATTTGTTTCTCCTACCACTGGAACCAACTGAGCCTGAGCGCCCAAAAAAGCCATAAAATTACGATTACAAGGATAACCGGGGTCAGCCATTAACAAACTTTGTCCAGAATTCAAACTCACACCCAAAGCCAGTAACAATGCGCCTGAAGCTCCAGGTGTGACTAAAACTCGCTCCGCCGTCACAGTAACGCCATAACGCTGCTGATAAAAATAAGCAATACGTTCTCGTAACTCAGGCAACCCTGCAGCTGGTGTATATTTAACTTCACCTTGCCTTATTGCCTTCATTCCCGCGGTAACAATGGGTTCCGGCGTAGGAAAATCCGGCTCCCCAACCTCCATATGAATAATATTTCGTCCTTGTTTTTCAAGTTGCTTAGCACGTTCTAACAATGCCATCACATGAAACGGGGTAATACTTTTCATTCTATCAGAAACCAATACTGTCAAAGCACCTCCTAGCTAAAAACAACTAATTCCCTTATAAAACTACTGTATTTCTTGCTAAGATGGTATCTTTCTGGTAAAAAAGGCGCGATTTTATTTTTTTGTGCATGTGGAGCTAACTGACAATGGATACCTACAATCAACCATTAATAAAAGTAGAACCCTACCAAGGAACTGCTAATGAGGAATATATGTGTGCAACACAACAAGCACATTTCCATCAACTACTTACAAACTGGAAAAATGAACTCATGTCCGAAGTCGATCGAACAGTTCATCACATGCAGGATGATGCCGCTAATTTTCCAGACCCCAACGATCGCGCCACACAAGAAACAGAATTCAGTCTGGAACTAAGAACTCGCGACAGAGAACGTAAACTGATTAAAAAAATAGAAGAGGCGATAAGTTCCCTTGAAAATAATGATTATGGCTTTTGCGACTCTTGTGGTATTGATATTGGAATTCGCCGTTTAGAAGCACGGCCAACGGCTACACTCTGCATCGACTGCAAAACATTAGAAGAAATACGCGAAAAACAAATGGGGTAACCCGCAGTCACTCTGCCCACAAAAGACGCTTATATTGGGAGGTTCGCCCCCTCCCCGACCGGTCCCTTACATCTCGGCTCACTTTTCACGGCCTTAGCGAGCTTTCTTCAGGCGCGTAAAAGCCATGGCCATTGGTTATTACGCATAGATGATTTAGATACACCCAGACTGGCTCCCGGTGCTATTGAAAACATTTTAACGACCCTTGATGCCTACGGCTTACATTGGGACGGTGAAATCGCCTATGAGTCCCAATGGCTTGAACACTATCAGAATGCTATCGATCAACTCACCAAAAACGACCTCATCTACCCCTGTATCTGTTCCCGAAAACAACTGACCCGATACCGCTTAAAAAACCCCGAAATTATAACTTATCCAGGATTTTGTCGTACGCGCCAACACTCACCTACAAACCCACATTCGCTTCGCATCAAAACACCCGGTCAAATCATTTCTATCTTTGATTTTTTACACGGTCAACACCAACAAAAAATCCATCAAGAGATCGGTGATTTTATAATTAAACGCCGCGACCATATTTTTAGCTACCAATTATCTGTCGTTGTCTCAGATCATCTTCAAAAAATTACCGAAATTGTCCGCGGCATTGATTTGTTAGACTCAACGCCCAGACAAGTTTTCTTACAACAACAATTAGGATTTGCTACACCACACTACCAACATGTGCCCATTATCGTTGATGCTCTTGGCACTAAACTCAGTAAACAAGCCTTTGCCAGCCCCGTTCACACCAAAAACAGCAGTCAAACACTTTATTATTTATTAACCCAACTACAACAAAACCCTCCCCACGAATTAATATCAGCACCCATCAACGAACTGCTTGACTGGGCAATCACTTCTTGGGATATTAGTCGTCTAAAAAAAATATCAGTCATAAACCTTTAAACAACTTAATTCTTAAATCATTTAAGAGAAGTCAAGCCATGTCCTGCGATAAAATTTACCCAATAAATTCAGACATTGCATCCCAAGCACATATTTCTGAAGCAGAATACGACACCCTTTACCAACAATCCATTACTCGCCCTGAACAATTTTGGGCTGATCAAGCTGAGCTATTTCTCGACTGGAGCCAGCCTTGGCATACCGTTCTAGATTATGACTATCCTCAAGGGTATATACGCTGGTTTGAGGGGGGACAATTAAATGTCAGCTATAACTGCTTAGACCGGCATTTAGCAACTCGAGGTGACCAAACAGCCCTTATTTGGGAAGGTGATAACCCTGCAATAGACCGGAAACTCAGTTATAAAGAGCTCCACCATCAAGTTTGTAAATCAGCCAATGTCTTAAAATCCTTAGGCATCAAAAAAGGGGATCGGATTTGTATTTACCTCCCGATGATTATTGAATCAGCCGCTGTTATTCTTGCATGCACCCGCATTGGCGCTGTCCACTCTATTGTTTTTGGCGGATTTTCAGCAGAAGCCTTGCGTGAAAGAATTAATGACTCTGACTGTAAATTACTGATTTGTTCCGATGAAAGTAACCGCGGCGGTAAAACTCACCCCATCAAAGCCAATGCCGACAAAGCGGTAATAAATTGCCCCAGCATAGAACACGTTTTAGTGATTCAAAACACGGGAGGACCTATCGACTGGTCTCCTAATCTGGATATCTGGTATCACGAAGCAATGGCGACTGCTTCAGAGATTTGCCCACCGGAACCCATGGACGCTGAAGATCCATTATTTATCCTCTATACTTCAGGTTCCACAGGAAAACCTAAAGGTTTAGTCCATTCGACCGGTGGCTATCTGCTGTTTTGCGCTATTACGCACAAATATGTTTTTGATTATCAAGACGGTGAAATTTATTGGTGTACCGCCGATATTGGTTGGGTTACCGGACACTCTTATATTATTTACGGTCCCCTTTGTAACGGTGCAACATCATTAATGTTTGAAGGCATTCCCACCTACCCTGAAGCAGATCGATTTTGGCAAATTATAGATAAACATCAGGTCAATATTTTTTATACAGCGCCAACTGCAATCAGGGCATTAATGGCCCAAGGTAACAACTATGTTACCCAAACTAAACGCAACAGTCTTCGCATATTAGGTACTGTTGGCGAACCTATTAACCCAGAAGCCTGGGAATGGTACTACCACATTGTCGGCAACAGCCAATGTCCAATTGTTGATACCTGGTGGCAAACTGAAACAGGCGGGCATTTAATCACCCCCCTCCCCGGTGCCACTGCATTAAAACCGGGCTCTGCAACACGTCCTTTTTTTGGTGTTAAACCTGCTATTTTAGATAATGACGGTCATGAACTAGATGGTGAGGCACAAGGTGTCTTGGTCATAACCCACCCGTGGCCAGGGCAAGCACGAACAGTCTACGGGGATCATGACCGCTTTATAGAAACTTATTTTAAGACTTTTCCTGGCTATTACTTTACCGGTGATGGTGCCCGTCGTGATAATGACGGTTATTACTGGATAACGGGACGCGTTGATGACGTTATTAATGTCTCTGGACATCGTATGGGGACGGCTGAAGTCGAAAGCGCCCTAGTACTCCATCCGCAGGTTGCCGAAGCTGCGGTCGTGGGGTTCCCGCATGACATCAAAGGACAAGGTATTTATGCCTATGTGACCGTTAATGTCAATATCACTCCCGACTCAAAACTTCATCAACAACTTTTAGCTCTGGTTACACAGGAAATTGGTGCCATTGCCAAACCTGATCTTATCCAATGGACTCCAGGATTACCTAAAACACGTTCAGGAAAAATTATGCGCCGTATTCTTAGAAAGATCGCAGCTAATGAAATAACAAACCTGGGTGATACCTCAACACTTGCCGACCCTTCCGTTGTCGACCATATCATCAGTCACCGACTGAATCAGTAAATACTGTAGGCATCAGATGAATCGCTTGCTCAGGAATAGAAATATTAATTGATTCTCCAATCTTCAAGTAATTACGTTCAACAACATGAGGTGGAAGATCCATATATAGCAACACCTGATTACTGCAACTTAACGATACGATTAAATTAAAAACACCACCTACTAACATCAGCTCTTCAATAGTAACGGTCAATGGGTTTTCTTTCCCCCCCAGAAGGTCGTATTCGGCTGTGTAATAAAATATCTGCCGACCTAAGGCACCAACTCACCGATGCACCATTATCAAACTGCTTATCCGGTAACGTTAGCGTTTCTGTCTCCCATTGCAAAAAACTCATACCGCCGTGTTTTATAACCGTACCGTTAAATAAATTTTTCACATCAACCAATCGAGCGACTGTTGCATTTGCCGGCTTCTTAAGAAGCATTTGAGGCTCCCCTGTCTGTAATGCAACGCCTTTATGCAAAACGACCATCTTGTTTGCCAACAAACACGCCTCATCCAAATCATGGGTGACTAAAATAATCGGCACCGCCAATTGCCGCGTTAATTGCAACATTTCCAACCGTAATTTCCGTCGTGTCACCTGATCAACCGATGAGAATGGCTCATCTAATAATAAAATTTTAGGTTCTATTGCTAACGCTCTGACCAATGCAACCCGTTGTTTCTGCCCACCTGAAAGCGTTTCAGGTTTACGATTCCCCAATCCCGTTAGGTGTACTCGGGCCAATAACTGATGCGCTCCAACTTTATTACGGACTGGCATTGCCAATTGAATGTTATCCAGAACAGTCAGATGGGGAAATAAAGCAAAATCCTGAAAAACAAAACCAACCTGTCGCTGTTGTGGCATTAAATAAAACCTTTTTTCGGCATCAAACCAGGTTTCTCCGGCAAAAGAAATAAATCCATTTTGCGGTTTATGTAATCCGGCAATACATCTTAACACTGTTGTTTTGCCACTCCCCGAGGGTCCAACAATCGCTAAGACATCACCCGCCTTGCAAGAAAACTCAACATCAATATTAATGGGCTCGCACTGCCGAATAGCAACCACTAACGCCATTATCAGACCACCTTTCTTTGAAAAAGAAATTCAACACACCACATTATTTCAATCCCTGAAAATGTTTATCACCCAATAAATTGATCAAAATAAGTAATACTAATGAAAATAACAACATAAACAACGCCATACTATCGGCAGCACCTTCTTCAAAAGTCTGAACTTTATCAAATAACGCTATTGAGATGGTTCTTGTTTCTCCGGGTATATTCCCACCCACCATTAACACAACACCAAATTCACCCATCGTATGAGCAAAACTCAACATACAACCCGTTAGCACTCCTTTCATTGCCAAAGGTAATTCAATTCGCCAAAAGGTTTGCCAATGACTAAGTCAGCAACACCAAGCAGCTTCTCGAATCGACTGAGGAATTGACTCAAATGAACGTAACATAGGTTGAACCGCAAATGGCAAACTATAAATCACCGATGCTAAAACCAAGCCCGTAAATGAAAAAACTAAGGATTCATGGAACCACGACTCAAACCAATCTCCCAGCATAGACTCTCGACCAAGAAAACGAAGAAAAAAGTAACCTCAAACCGTGGGTGGTAACACTAAGGGTAAAGTAATTAATGCTTCAATAACCCCTTTACCCACAAAACGCTTCCACGCCAAAGAACGAGCAATCAACAAGCCCAAAACAAGTAAAATCGTAACGGAAATCAATGATAATGATAACGATAAAAAGAAAGCAGACCATTCCATAAGCACTCAGGGTAAAGAATAACCATTAGTAAGAAGCAGCTTCTTAACTTGTGTTGTTTGCATAAAGTCAAAAAAAGATCGCACCGGTTGACTGTCTTTATTTAAAATCACCATTGCCTGTGCAACCTGCGTATAAAGTTTACCTGAAACCTCAATTACGCGACCACGGTCCCGTAATTTTGAAAACTGTGCCAATGAACAAGGCAACAATGCGGCATCGACCGAATTTGTCGCTGCAAAAAAAGCGGCTTGAGCCGCAGTGTCTCCGAAGACTAGAGCACCTTTAAAGTAATCCCACAAATGACTGGCTTTTAATGCCTGACGCGCCAGCTTGCCATAAGGGGCTATCTCTGGATTAGCGATAGCAATTTTAAATAACGACCTCTGCGCTAACCCTTCTCTCAGTCTAGAAAGATCGGCAGCTAATACTAAACCCGAAGACTTCGGGAGAAAAAGACATAATTTACCTAAGGCATAAACCGTACCGTTTAAAGCCGAAGCACCGGGTTTTCTAATCTTCCCAATGGATGCCTCATCAGCACTCAAAAACAAATCATACGGCGCACCCCGACGCAGTTGATGCGCTATATTGCGGGAAGACCCTAAAGATAAATTAACAATATGACCTGTCTCATTTTCAAATAAGGTAATTACCTTTGGCAAAACAACACTTAAATTCGAAGCAGCTGCAAGACTAATCTCACTGCTACTAACGGTACTAATGGCCAGAAAAAAAAGAACCAACATCGCATTTAATTGCCTCATAAAAACAACCCATGAACAGATTCTATAAACACCTTTTTAGTCGCTAAGACAAGACCACCCTCTAGATAAAAATTTATTTTACTTAAGAAAATCTTCTACGCAACGGATAAAATTTGAAGAACCTATAACAATGACTAAAATGAAAGACAATCTAGCTAGCATTTATGCGAGGAAGTTTATAGAATAAACGGTTATGTAAAAAAGTAACCGGCTCTGCCTTATCTCTACACGGACTATTTAATGACTGATTATAAATTAACACATCTTAAGCAACTTGAAGCTGAAAGCATTCACATCATCAGAGAAGTTGCTGCTGAATTTGACAAACCGGTTATGTTGTATTCAATTGGTAAAGATTCAGCTGTCATGTTACATCTGGCAATGAAAGCCTTTTACCCAGCAAAACCACCTTTTCCACTGATGCATGTAGACACCAAGTGGAAATTCAAGGAAATGATACAATTCCGTGATCAACTAGTCAAAGAACTTGGCCTTGACCTGCTTATATACAGCAACCAAGACGGCATCGATCAAGGCATTGGCCCGTTTACCCACGGTAGCAAAAAACACACTGATGTCATGAAAACCGATGCTTTAAAACAAGCCTTAAATCATTACCGGTTTGATGCGGCTTTTGGCGGTGCTCGCCGCGATGAAGAAAAATCAAGAGCTAAAGAACGCGTTTATTCCTTCCGTGATAAGAATCACCGCTGGGATCCAAAGAATCAACGCCCAGAGTTATGGAACATTTATAATGGAAAAATTGACAAAAATGAAAGCATTCGGGTCTTCCCATTATCAAACTGGACTGAATTAGACATCTGGCAATATATTCACTTAGAAAAAATCCCAATAGTACCGCTTTATTTTGCCAAAGAACGTCCTGTGGTCAACATCGATGGAACACTGATTATGGTTGATGATGACCGTATGCCTATTGGCCCCGAAGATAAAGTCGAAATGAAGACGGTCCGTTTCAGAACATTAGGCTGCTACCCCTTAACCGGTGCTGTTGAATCGAAGGCAACGACACTCCCTGAAATTATTCAGGAAATGTTATTAACAACCTCTTCAGAAAGACAAGGTCGCCTAATTGATTCTGATCAGGCAGGCTCCATGGAACAGAAAAAAAGAGAAGGCTACTTTTAATTCCATATTTAACTGAATTAACCAACCCTATTCAAATGCGCCCATTACACTCATCTAGAAGCCTAACTTATTTAAAAAACCCATGTCACATCAATCAGAATTAATTAGTACCGATATTAACGCCTACCTCGCTCAACATGAACGTAAAGAATTATTACGTTTATTGACCTGTGGTAGTGTTGATGATGGTAAGAGCACGCTCATTGGCCGCCTACTTTATGATTCCAAAATGATTTACGAAGATCAATTGGCTGCAATCACCGCTGACAGTCAAAAATCAGGGACCACCGGAGATCAACCTGACTTAGCCTTATTAGTAGACGGCTTACAATCAGAACGCGAACAAGGCATTACCATTGATGTCGCCTATCGCTACTTTTCCACGTCAAAGCGTAAATTCATTATTGCCGATACACCAGGACACGAACAATACACCCGCAATATGGCAACGGGTGCTTCAACTTGTGATTTAGCAATCATTCTGATTGATGCTCGCTATGGCGTTAAAACCCAAACCAAGCGCCATAGTTACATCGCCTCATTATTGGGTATAAAACATATTATTGTGGCCATTAATAAAATGGACTTAATGAATTACGATGAAGCTGTGTTTAATGCCATTAAATCAGACTTTTTATCATTCTCTGAGCAACTCCGATTAACTGACATTATCTTTATGCCTATGTCTGCCTTAAAGGGCGATAATGTTGTTCATCAGAGCACAGAAATGCCCTGGTTCTCAGGCCAGCCATTAATGGCAACCATAGAAAATGTCGAAATTGCTAATGACCGTAATTATACAGATACACGCTTTCCCATCCAGTACGTCAACAGGCCTAACCTTGATTTCCGCGGCTTTTGCGGCACGATCGCGTCTGGTGTTTTTAACAAAGGTGATCAAATAACCGCACTCCCTTCTGGAAAGACTAGCACAATTAAATCGATAGTCACCTATGACGGTGACCTAGAAAAAGCATTCCCTCCGATGGCAGTTACCATGACCTTAACGGATGAAATCGACATCAGCCGTGGTGACATGATTGTATTGTCTGATCAAACCCCGTCAATCAGCGACCATTTTAAAGCTGAAATTGTCTGGATGACCGAAACAGCCATGGTCCCGGGAAAACAATATCTTTTCAAATGTGCATCGCGCAGTGTTTCTGGCTCCATTTCATCAATACACTACCGTACCGATGTCAACACACTGGCAAAAATAGAAACCAACCAATTAAATTTAAATGAAATTGGCACTTGTAGTTTAGCCGTCAATGCTCCGATCGTTTTTGACACTTATAAAACGAATCAAAGCACCGGTGCTTTTATCATTATTGATCGACTAAGCAACGTTACCGTTGGTGCGGGTATGATCACGGAAAGTATTGACAGTAGCGATCAACTCCAACCGGTTAGTATGGAAGAAAAAGCGGCTCGCTTTTCTCAACAAGCTATGACCATAAACATAACCGGTAACAATCATTCAAATCTAGCCTATCAATTAGAAAGAAGACTTTTTGATACCGGTCATGCCGCAACCGTACTTGAAGGTGACAGCGCCCAAAACGCAGCTTATGCACAGTTAATTAACCAATCAGGGCTTATCTGTATCTGTGCTAGCCAAGAACCTGTTCAACACAGCCAACTTGAAATATCAGCAACAACAGAAACCGTCAAAACCGCGTTTAATCGGTTAAAAACTGAAAATGTTATTAACTGATCATTTAATAAACCATTAAAAAACGACTATAATCCATTAAAGATCATTGAACCGGTTATTTTTTACATAGGCTCCTTACATATCCAAAGAAACTCTTGTAGGATAATACGGTCAAATTTATTAGTACCCAATAACATTATTTAAGAGGAATTGAAGCAATGAGATTAAATTCAGCCGTAACCCGTTCAGAAGAAAGCATTCTGTCAACCAATAAAATATTGCGTAATACCTATATGTTATTGTCACTGACATTGCTTTTTAGTGCCGCCACAGCAGGGGCCGCGATGGCACTTAATTTACCACACCCTGGAATGATCATAACCTTGGTCGGTTATTTTGGTTTGCTTTTTTTAACCCATAAATTTTGTAACAGCGGCCTTGGAATTCTTTTTGTTTTCGCCCTAACTGGATTCATGGGGTTAACACTCGGTCCAATCCTGAATATGTACTTAAATGCATTCAGTAATGGCCACGAATTGATTATGACCGCTTTAGGCGGAACAGGTGTTATCTTTATTGGCTTATCAGGTTATGCCCTAACCACCCGCAAAGACTTTAGCTTTATGTCTGGATTTTTAATGGTGGGTGTACTGGTTGCCTTTCTAGCTGGCATCGGAGCCATGGTATTCTCTATACCTGCACTCTCTCTCGCTGTGTCTGGCATGTTCATTTTACTCATGTCAGGGATGATTTTATTTCAAACCAGCGCCATCATTCATGGCGGTGAAACGAATTATATCCTGGCAACGGTTACCTTATATGTATCTATTTTTAACTTATTCATGAGTTTATTACAATTATTAGCCGTATTCAGCGGTGAACGATAGTCAAGCTTAACAGCCGACTCATCCCCACAAAAACCCGGTCATTAGCCGGGTTTTTTTATGGCCTTACCATTTACTACCTAACACATCGTTTAATCCAGAAAACACCACTTTTTAAAACAAGCTGCTTGTCCTTGATAAGCGCCTAGATCATCAAAAAGATTCCAGACAACAGCCTTGTCTATATGAAAACGACGACCTGTTTTAGACACTCGTATACCGTGATAATCAGCAATAAATCCGTATTTTTTTACGCGCTCTAATAGGATTGATCGCTCTTCTTGAGCCATCGACTCAGCCTG
>DTSI01000112.1 GCA_012965425.1 Methylococcaceae bacterium | reverse complement strand
CATGGCGACAGGTGTTTCTGTTGGTTTTTCTCAATGGATGATGGTTGCAGTTCCTGTAGGTGTGGTGATGTTGGTTTTGGTTGCAGTAATTATGATGGTCATTTTTTTAAGGGATTGTCCGACACCTAAGGGTCTAGAAAATATTATTGAAGAAGAAAGGAGGCGCTTAGGGTCGATGCGTTATGAAGAAAAGGTGGTATTAATTATTTTCTTAATGACGGCTTTTTTATGGATTACGCGGAAGGGAATCAGTATTCAGGGTTATATTCTTCAGGGTTGGAGTGACAAATTGGGATTAGGTGGATGGGTCGATGACGGTTCGGTAGCTATTGCCATGGCCTTGATTCTGTTTTTTATTCCTGCCCGCTCTGAGGCGGAGGAGCAAACAACGATTCTGGATGACAAAGTTTTTAGGCAATTACCATGGCCGGTAGTAGTGCTTTTTGGGGGAGGGTTCGCATTGGCTTTTGGATTCTCTGAAAGTGGCTTGTCTGCCCATTTGGCGAGTCAACTTCAGGGCTTGAAAGGTGTAGCGTTGCCTGTGGTTGTTTTAGCGGTGACTTCGGCCATGACTATGTTGACAGAGTTGACTTCAAATACGGCAACAACGCAATTGGTATTGCCTATTTTACAATCGGCATCAATTGTTCTTGATATTAAACCGGAATTTTTAATGGTGCCAGCAACTTTGGCAGCATCTTGTGCTTTTATGTTTCCTGTTGCAACGCCGCCTAATGCTATTATTTTTGGGAGTGGTAAAGTTAAGGTGATGGAGATGGTCAGAGTGGGCATCATTATTAATATTATGGCGATTGGTGTGATTGCTTTGTTATGTTCTGGTAGCTTAATTGAGAGTAGCTATGGCTAAGCATATTTGGGTTCAGAAAAAAATTTGTTTACATCCCCGGTCACGTGGATTTCATTTGGTAACTTCAGAAGTGGTCGCGCAATTGCCGGAGTTACAAACTGTTAAGGTTGGGTTGGCGCATTTCTTTTTGCAGCATACCTCAGCCTCGTTGGCGGTAAATGAAAATGCAGACCCCAGTGTGCGAGACGATTTGGAAGTATCGTTCAATCAGTTGGCGCCTGAAAATGCTACGCATTATACCCATGTATTTGAGGGGTCAGATGATATGCCCGCACACATCAAAACAGTTTTAATCGGTACTGACCTGACACTGCCTATCGGTGACGGACGATTGTTATTAGGGGTATGGCAGGGACTGTATTTGTGCGAGCATAGGAATCAGGCGGGTCGGCGTGAGTTAGTGGTCACATTACAGGGGGAGGGGGTTTGAAAATGAGAATAAAGGCAATAATGGGCGTAGGGTTATTTTTTGTGATTGTTTTAAGTGGACTGGGAGTCGTCAGCGCTGAAGGCACTCAGGAGGCTTCAGTCGAGAATGTGGGGGTTGTCCAGATAACGGTTTACCGTAGTCCGACATGTGGTTGTTGTGGGCAATGGATTGAGCACTTAAAGGCGCATGCGTTTGTAGTGAATGATATTGTGACTAATGATATGGATCAGGTTAAAGAGCGTTTTGGGATTTCGCCTGAATTAGCCTCATGTCATACGGCTAGGGTCGCTGGGTATTTTATTGAAGGGCATGTGCCTGCAGATGATATCACTCGATTGTTAACTGAAAAGCCGGCAGTGAAAGGGTTGACGGTACCGGGTATGCCGCGTGGAGCACCGGGTATGGAGATGGGGGCGGTGCGAGATGATTTTGATGTTTACGTCGTCGGTCAGGAGGCAGTTAAAGTTTTTAATCAATACAGAAATTAACTGCTTTAGGTTTCAGGGTAGATTAAGGTAAAAGCCAGTCACTCGACTGAGGAGGCTGGCTTTTCGACAGTGTCCAAGGTTAGTTAGTCTTCAGTGTTGCTTTGTAAGGCTTCGTCAATGTCATCAAAGCCGCTAATATCGTAAAGTGACCAGTTATCAATATCATTGGTATCGCCTTCATCAAATTTGATGCGACAAACGTATTTTTGAGCAATACTGGCGCCACCATCAGACACGTTAGCTTCACCATTCACAACATAGTCGTAGTCGCCAAGATCCCAGATATTAAGGGCTTGCAGGGGCATTGAAAGGGTGTAGTCAGAACCGTACTTTTCATGAATAAGAGTGTTGCAGTGAGCGTGGGCAGAACGTGTCAGGTCGGTGTCATCCTCTAAGGCACGTTGATCGCCGAGGTCATCAGAGTCAACTAGCATGGCATCTGAAGAAACAAAGTCATAGACCTGCGGCATGATGCCGTCACGCGTCAAAATAACTAGAAAAGCAAAAGAGGCAAGAACTAAAATAAATTTAATAAGATATTTCATAAGAGGTCAATAGATTTAATGTAATAAAGGTAAAATTTAGGAATGGGTAGTATATGGCTAATTGAAATGAAAGGCACCGTAAAAATAAATAGAATTAAGTAAAGCGGGGAGTCACGGTCGGTAATTGAGGTTTAAAGAAAGAGATCAAAAGAAATATAAAGAAGTTAGGGTAAGTAGAGGTAATTTATTGTTGACAAGGTGTTTGCAAGTGATAAACTGACTAACGCTCACATGGAGTGCGCTGATTCTTGTTCTTGTAGGAATAAGGGTTACAAATTAGGGAATAATAAACAGTCCTGAGTTTTACTTGGGAAATTTCATTAAATTTTTAGGAGGTAAAAATGGCAGCTACAACTGATTCAGTAAAAGCTGATGCTTCAGAAGCACCATTGCTTAACAAGCGGAACCTGGCGCTAGCAGTAGCGTTATATTGCGTATTCTACGCATGGGTTCGTTGGTACGAAGGCGTTTATGGCTGGAGTGCTGGTTTGGATTCATTTGCACCAGAATTCGAAACATATTGGATGAACTTCTTATACATTGAGTTTGTATTAGAAGTAACCATCGCATCTGTTCTATGGGGATATCTCTGGAGAACTCGTGATCGTAAAGTAATGTCAATTACTCCACGTGAAGAGTTAAGAAGACATTTCACTCATTGGACATGGTTGGTTGCATATGCAACTGCTATCTATTTCGGTGCGAGCTATTTCACTGAGCAAGATGGTACATGGCATCAAACTATTATTCGTGACACTGACTTTACTCCAAGTCATGTAATCGAGTTCTACTTGAGCTACCCAGTTTATATTTTGACTGGTATGGCATCTATGATCTACGCAAAGACTAGACTACCTACTTATGCAAACGGTTTTTCTTTGATGTATCTAGTTGCTGTTGTTGGTCCTTTCATGATTCTACCAAATGTTGGTTTGAACGAATGGGGTCACACTTTCTGGTTCATGGAAGAGTTATTTGTTGCTCCTCTACACTACGGCTTCGTATTCTTCGGATGGTCAGCTCTAGGTGTATTAGGTGTACTTAACATCGAAATTGAAGCACTAGCAAAACTTCTGAAAAAAGACTTAGCTTAATTTAATAATTAACTAAAGATTTATTTCAGTTGAATAAACCATCTCCTAACAGGTTGCGCGTCATTTTGGTGCGCAATCTGGTGGATGGAGACGGTTATTATAAAAAAATTCTAATTTAATTGGAGGTAAGCTAATATGAGCGCATCTCAATCAGCAGTACGTTCACGTGCAGAAGCAGTATCAGCATCTCGCACGTTGGACTACATGATATTGTTCACATTATTTTTCATTATCCTAGGTGGTTACCACATTCACTTTATGTTGACTGGCGGTGACTGGGATTTCTGGTCTGACTGGAAAGACAGACGTTTATGGGTAACAGTATGTCCTATCGTAGCAATTACTTTCCCTGCAGCGGTTCAAGCGGTTTTATGGACGCGTTATCGCATCGCATGGGGTGCTACAGTTTCTATCCTAGGTTTACTATTTGGTGAGTGGATTAACAGATACTTCAACTTCTGGGGCTGGACTTATTTCCCTATGAACTTTGTGTTCCCTGCTAACTTCATCCCAAGTGCAATCTTCCTTGACTGTGTATTAGTACTATCAAATAGCTTCACTATGACAGCTATCGCTGGTGGTATGGGTTGGGGTTTATTGTTCTATCCTGCTAACTGGCCTATCATTGCACCTTTACATTTACCTGTTGAATATAACGGCATGATGTTTACTGTTGCTGATTTATCTGGATACCACTATGTAAGAACTGGTACTCCTGAGTACATCAGAATGGTAGAAAAAGGTACTTTGAGAACTTTTGGTAAGGACGTTGCTCCTGTATCAGCATTCTTCTCAGCTTTCGTTAGTGTTATCGTATATTTCGTATGGCACTTCTTCGGACTGTGGTTCGGTAAAACTGACTTTGTAACATCTACTTAGATTTAGATTTTACAAGTAAAGTAGTACCAAAACGAATGCTAGCTAAAGTTAAAAAGCTAGGAAATGAAAATATTTTTCTCTGATGGAGGATATATGAAAACTATTAAAGACAAAGTGGCAAAACTTTCATTTGTCGCTCTGTTGATAGCAGTATCAACAGCAATGTTTTACACACCAACTGCTTCGGCACACGGTGAGAAGTCACAGGCTGCGTTCATGCGTATGCGTACAATTCACTGGTATGATCTTGACTGGTCAAAAAGCCAAGTGGCTGTGAATGAAACAGTAACAATATCTGGTAAATTCCACGTTTTCAAAGGATGGCCTGAAACTGTTGCTAAACCAGAAGTTTCTTTCTTAAACATCGGTATTCCAGGACCTGTATTTATTCGTGCAGCTTCATATATCGGTGGTCAATTAGTTCCTCGTTCAGTAACACTTGAACTAGGTGAAACTTATGACTTCAAAGTACTTCTAAAAGCTCGTCGTCCAGGTGACTGGCACGTTCATACAATGATGAACGTTGAAGACGGTGGTCCAATTATTGGTCCTGGTAAATTCATCCGTATTACTGGTTCTATGAGTCAGTTCACAAACCCAGTAACAACATTGACAGGTAAAACTATCGATATTGAAACTTGGGGTCTAGGTGATATTTACTTCTACAGCTTCTTGTGGATTGGTATTGGTATCGCGTGGATGTGGTACTGGTGTAAATCTCCAGTATTCGTACCTCGTTTAATTGCTGTTCAAGCTGGTAAAGCTGACTCAATGATTTCTGATACTGACAAAAAAGTCACTATGGGATTCATAGCCGGTACAGTTGCTTTAACTGCAATCTTAATGGGTTCAACAAACGACGCATACCCAGTTACGATTCCTATCCAAGCTGGTTTAATGCGTGATATGGTTCCTCTGGATATTCCTGAGCCTACTGTATCTGTAAATGTTGACAATGCATCTTACCGTGTTCCAGGACGTTCTATGGAAATGACATTGACTATCACTAACAATGGCGATTCTGGCATTCGTTTAGGTGAGTTCAATACAGCTTCTGTACGTTTCCTAGACGCTGACGTTGCTGAAGACGAAGGTTCATACCCAGCTGATTTATTAGCTGAAAATGGTCTAAGCCAAAGTGATAACAGCCCAATCGCTCCAGGCGAAACAAGAACTATCTCTGTTTCTGCTAGTGATGCTGCTTGGGAAGTATATCGTCTTGCTGACTTGATCTATGATCCAGATAGCCGTTTTGCTGGTTTACTATTCTTCTATGACGAAGCTGGTAACACACAAATGGTTGGTATCGACGCACCATTAATCCCATCTTTCATCTAATCATGATTGCTCTATAAAAAACATCTTATAGAGTTTGGGATAAAAGAGACCCTCAGTGCCGTAAGGTGCTGGGGGTTTTTTTATGTAAAAATAATTTTAATTATTTTAATGTGTAATTAAAGAATCCAAAGTTCCAATATAAAAAAAGCTCAAATAAGATGTGTTGAAAAAATAAATTATCTGTTGCTAGTAGAGAAGGGACGGAATAGGCCGAATATATAGCAGAATGGAAAGCTTAGGGCTAGGGTAAAGTTAATAAGGTACGTAACGTGCAATTAGGATATTAGCGAATATTTTGTATGACAAATAATAAGCGCGCCTTATAAACTTATTGTGAAGATATACAATAAAAGTATCGAGTGAATTGTACTGAATGTGTAACCCTCCTAAAATTAGAACACATTTAAATAGAGTCATCTCAAGTTAATTGCTGTTCATAAATCTTCGCTGGTAAATCAATAAGTGACTCGTGAGGTCACTCGTAATTATAATCAATCATCAAGTCATCAGTGATGTCACGAACCTCACTGAGTGAGTTAAATAAATAATAATCTAATACTTCATTTCTATAGGTGCGGTTAAATCGCTCAATAAAAGCATTTTGTGTCGGTGTACCTGGCTTGATAAATTTTAGCTTTACACCGTGTTCTTTTGCCCATAACTCAAGGGTATGCGTGATAAACTCAGGGCCATTATCTTGGCGTATTTGCCTGGGGTAACCACGATAGACAGCAATGCGGCGAAGGACTCTAATCACGCGTGTCGTCGGTGAACTGCTATCAATTTCAATAGCCAATGACTCACGATTAAAGTCATTAATGACATTAAAAGTTCTAAATCGGTGTTCAGATATTACACTGTTGAACATAAAGTCCATTGACCATGAGTCGTTTGCAGTTGATGGTACTGACAAGGGTTCTGGGTGTCGGTTCGGCAAACATTTGTTAGCTTTACGTCTTAAATTCAGTTTCAAGCCGCAATAAATGCGGTAGACTCGCTTGTGGTTCCAACTAAAACCTTGATTTCTCAGTCGCATAAAGAGCTTCTTAAAAACCATACTTTGGATGCTTTTTAGCTAACGCTGAAAGTGCATCAATAATGACGGTATCATCAACTAACTTAGGCTGATACTAATACATACAGCGGCTAATGTTAACGGCTTCTCAAGCCAACACAACGCCTAACCGTAGTTCAATGACGGCTAGCGCACAAATTGTTTCCGTTCGATTGGCTTTACAACTTTTTTTCAATGACGTCCTTTAAAGCCATGTTTTGCAAACTGACATTGGCAAACAATTTTTTAAGTTTACGATTTTCTTCTTCAAGCGCTTTGAGCCGAGATAAATCAGAGGCTTCCATACCGTCATATTTTGATTTCTATTGATAATACGTACTTGGGCGACACCGTATTTACGACACAGCCCAGGCACTATTAAAGCACCGGATTCACCTTCTTTTAAAATAAAAGAAAATTGGCCTTTTAAGTAAATTTATTGCGTTTCATTGTTAAGTTCCCTATTACGGTTAATATAATGAGAAAATTCTATTAAATCTATATTGATTTTAGCGGGGTACAACTAAACCAGTTGGTAACAAATAAAAAATATTGGGTTTAGGTCTTATGAAGGGCTTAGCTTGAGCGAAAAGTATGTAGCAATAGTTATGGGGGGTAGGTGGTGTTGAGTAGTTCAAACAAAAGGGAAGGGATAAAAAAATAATGAATTAGTAGCTGGTCAAGAAGGAAGATATAAATTTTAGATAAAAAAAACCCTCTTTAAAAAGAGGGTTTTTTCAAAACTAGGAAAAATTATTTTCCAGCGTTTAATTGCTTGCTAACTTCAGCATTCAACTCTTCGTAACCGCCAGTTAAATGTTTAGTTTCATCTTGTTTTAGCACGAATACAAAAATAATGATAAATACAATTGGTGCTAATAACCATAGGTTAAATCCTTCTTCTTGTTCAGCCATGTTAAGCTCCTTATTTATATAATTAGAATAATTGAAAGTAAATATTTGAAATTAAGGTCAATATATTACTTTAAAGTGTAACTGAAGATGTGCTAGTTAAACGTTGTTGTGAGCCATCAGGATCGTCTAAACAACCACTAAGTCCAACAACCATAGCAACCATAGCTAATGCAGTTAATATTTTTTTCATGATAATCTCCGTCAAAAAAAATAAATTTTTATTATTATTGGTGCGACAAATTGTCACAGTGATATTTGAACATATTTTGCTATACATGTGCAAGAAAAAAACCCCCTTAAAAAGAGGGTTTAACTTTAAATCACAAAAAATTATTTTCCAGCGTTTAATTGCTTGCTAACTTCAGCATTCAACTCTTCGTAACCACCAGTTAAATGTTTGGTTTCATCTTCTTTCAACAATAGTACTAAGGTTACTGTCACTACGATTAAAGCACCTAACCAAAGTATCATGTTGTCTTTTTCTTGTTCAGCCATTTTGAGCTCCTTAATATTTAAAAAATATCATTTAAGATTGTTAATAAATTCTTAAATTTTATTTATTATTTATTTATAGTGTGACTGAAGTAGAGTGTGACAAACGCTGTTGAGAACCATCAGGATCGTCTAGGCAACCAGTAAGACCAACAACCATTGCAACCATAGCAAGTGCAGTTAAAATTTTTTTCATAACAATCTCCTTATAAAGAATTTAAATTATTTTTATTATTTATACATCTCAAA
>DTSI01000111.1 GCA_012965425.1 Methylococcaceae bacterium | reverse complement strand
TACTTGTTCTATTTGCATGTTAGATTTATAACTTATCTGGAACTCAGAAAGTGTCTTAAATACGAGTGTTTTTTTGATAACCCATCGATTAATACGCCACGGTCATTGTTAATTATTAGAAAGTAAAAGATAACCTCTCTAGCATTTTCATTGTGTTATCTAATCCCTAAAACAAAGATTATTTACTACAAATCATAGCAACCTATTTCCATAACCGAAATCACCATATGAGGTTGCATCTCTTGGTTGAAGTACTGGACTGTGCGGACCCCGTTACGGTTACATTCTAGTAGGTGCATTTGCTGCCAGCCATGGACAGCGAACGCGAGGGCAGAGAGACCACGGTCGGTGTAGGCCATTATGGATACCCGTCGTAGGCATTAATTGCCACGTCATTTTTGCCGCTGGCTTGGGCTCGGATGCCCAAAACATGCTTTCGTAAAAATAGTAGCGCGCTTGTAGTTGTTTATAAGGCAAAACACTTATCACAAAAGATTGCTGAGGAGTGTTCATTTTTTAGTAAAAAAGGTGTTGACAGAGATGTGTGGATATGGAGGTTGAGTGTTTTTGTGAGACGCCCCGGTTCGGTCTTTTTGTGTTTTATGCTTGAATGGTATTGCTGATGGTTAAACGCCTCTTAAAGCGTCTCTCAGTGGGTCTTGTCTGGTCTATTCCTGTGTTGTTGGCAACATAGAAAATGCAGATGGTAAAAGGAGTGTTTTTTCTTATCCACAAAAAATGTGGATAAGCCTGTGGGAAAGTGAGTCGATGTTATGGCGCCTTTGAGGGTAGCAACGCTGAACAATTTTTGGTCAATAGTTAGTGTTGTATTTTTGACAATAAAGTTGACTATTTTGGTATAGAAAATGCGTTGTTCAATGACGACTGGATTTTAAAGTTCAACGGTAAATTTTTTTATTAAAAACTAAAGAAGTTTGAATAAATAACTTGAAAAGAAAAAAAGGTGTCGCCATATCTTAATTAAGCCTGAGTCTCAGAGTGGATCAGGTGTTTTTTAAATTTTATTGCTTCTAAAAGGAGAATAGTTATGGCTAGAATTGATTTATCCCCCCTATACCGTAGTACGGTTGGCTTTGATCATTTTGCATCATTGTTAGACTCAGCATTAAGTACCGAACAAACCTCCCCTGGATATCCACCGTATAATATTGAGGCGATGGATGAATATCATTATGCTATTACTTTGGCGGTTGCAGGTTTTGCAGAAAATGAATTAGATATACAGGTCGAAAATGGCATTCTGACAGTACGAGGTAAGAAACAAACTGCTGTTGATAGTCGTAATTATCTTTACCAAGGAATCGCTTCTCGATCATTTGAGCGGAAGTTTAACTTAGCTGACCATATTGAGGTGACCGAAGCAACGGTTACACATGGCCTATTAACGGTTCATTTGGTAAAAGAGATCCCTGAGGCATTAAAACCCCGTAAAATTAAGATTACTTCGAGTCAAGAGGTGATTGAAGATAAAAAAGCAGCAGCTTAAATCATCGACGTGGAAGGCAAGGCTTGTTGAAGCTAACAGGTCTTGCTCAATTTATGCGTAATTAATTTCAGCTTGATGTTGTCGAATCATTGTTGGGCTGTTTTGTTATTTATGTTTTACGGGCCTTAATATATTTTTAGGAGCGATATTATGAATAATTTAAAACATGAGGAACCAAAGGAACATTCTTCTTCGATTACTAAAAGGGCGTTGTTGTTTGGCCTTCTTTATGGTGTTGCCGTCACCCTTATTGTTATTGTCACAGCCTCTTGGCTATGATCTTGGTTCTATAAATCAGATGAACTGAAGAGATATCAGTCGGCTAATTACCGGCATTAAACTTTTCATATTATAAGGCGTATTCTGCGAATTGCTGGCCAAGTCTTTTTTAAGGAATAAGTCATTATTCTAGTGGTAGGCAATGGTCGTTTAATTGTCAATTTGTCATAGGATTGATCTAAACTGGGTGATTCTTAAACTAAATCAATTGCTAAAGAATGTTATAAATTTTATATTGATAATTTAACTTATAGAGAAAATACATGTTGAAAACGACGACTTCTGTTGTTGGTGAAGCCATCCTTGGCGCTAATATTATTAAAGATATTTTTGCTGCTATTAGAGATTTTGTAGGTGGTCGCTCTGCTGCTTATGAACAAGAAATGGCAAAAGCCCGGGAAATTGCCTTCAGCGAGATGGAAAACAAAGCCAAATTATTAGGTGCCGATGGTATTGTTGGTATCGATATTGATTATGAGGTTGTTGGGCCGAAGGGGGGCATGATGATGGTCAGCGTAAGTGGTACTGCAGTAAAATTCAAAGATTAAAAGCTA
>DTSI01000110.1:1019-2347 GCA_012965425.1 Methylococcaceae bacterium | reverse complement strand
CAATTAGAGCTCGTACATAAGTTCGCATTTATTTTCTTTTATTGGCAAGTTGTTGTTGACATTGGGGAGTCCACATAAGGATGTCACAAACCCGGCTCTTCGAATATCGCGCACCATAATATCCATCATCGCGCGCATATCTTGGTTAAGGCGTGTTAGTTTGACATTGTCGCTTTGACCCCTGATAACGACAGTAAAAACACGAAGACCGCCTGCGATAATGATCGTACCGACTAAAAGACCAATCATCAATTCAACCAAGGTTAACCCGGCTTGTTGTTTTCGGGTTATCAACATGCCGCATAGCCTCCCATTGTGCCGCAAATACGCACACGCCCTAGAGGGCTAACTATGACATTAGCACTATAATGGTCGGAGTCAATTGTGGCGGTACCGTTATTTGAATTTATGCCTCGCACCGGATCAAAGGTGGTATAGGCTACACCCCCAGAGAAACTAGCCGTTGATAACGTGGCTGAAGGAAAATCACTGCCATCAACCGTTTTAGGTAAAACCCCGTCACTAGTCGCGAGCGGGTAGGTATCAATGGTGTAACTCCAGTTACTGTTACTGCCGGGGGTAAAAGTAACCCTGACTTTTTTATTACGTTTAATCGCTTCAGCCCGCGCCCAACGCAGATCACTTAACACCGCTTCCGCTGCACCGAAGATGCGTTGGTTATCAAGAGTAACGCTAAATGAAGGAACAGAAAGCGCTGTTAAGATAGCGGTAATGGTAATAACGATCATTAGCTCGATCAGCGTAAAACCTGCGCTTTGGGGTCTGTTCATATCTATCCACTTTTTTATCTCATAAAAGTATAGGTGACTTTTTTTCTTATACTTATTAGCTGATCTACATTTTTCAATTAAATATAAGTGGCCTTCCATTTATATCAACAGATGCCCTTTATATTTAAGTCATAGCATTACGATAAACAACATGATTCAAGAAACGCATGACGCTCTTAAGCTAGATGGCTAATCGCCTAAAAAGAGTTGATGAAAATCTCACTAGGTTGTTAATACCGGTGAGCGCATAAAAAAAGGGCGTAGTTTTGGTGCTATTAACAAATTTTTTGAAAAAACCTTAAATGGGCTAATGCACCGCAAGAACCTGAAGTACAAAAAGAACGCGGGAAAGCCCATTTAGCACAACTCAAAAACATGCTCTCTTAGATAGAATGTAAGCAAATACCCACCACTGTGATAAAATAGCCATTCAATTAATTTAGCGCCCGTAGCTCAGCTGGATAGAGTGCGGCCCTCCGGAGGCCGAGGTCAGAGGTTCGAATCCTCTCGGGCGCGCCACTTATCCCATTTAAGTGA
>DTSI01000110.1:0-1009 GCA_012965425.1 Methylococcaceae bacterium | reverse complement strand
AACATTGCTGCTTAGGAGCCTGCTCGTCTCGGGCGCGCCATTAACTCACATTAAATTATTGCTTCATCATAACCGCAACCGTTGATAGCTCATTGCAAATAGCTTAAAAAAACACCTAAATTTAGCTTCATCGGTCAAAACGCAATAGATCAAAAATTAAACGACCAAGCCTGATACTATTGGCGAACAAACCGCTTGTATCGAAAAGTCCAAATATAAAATTTATAATTACAACTATCTCTGTAACCATGAAAAAAAAACTACAGCATATTTGTTTTGTCCTTTTCGTTACATCAACTTCGGCATACGGTGGCAGTTGCTGGGATGCTAAACCTGATTTCGATAGTTGCAAATTAAAAGCAGAACAGGGAGACCCTGATGCTCAAATGTTATTAGGACTGGTTTTTAAGACCGAAAGAATCCCACAAGATTATCAAGAAGACATCAAGTGGTATAAGAAAGCGGCAGAACAAGGCGTTACCCAAGCTCAAAATAATTTAGGGTGGATGTATGAACATGGCCAAGGTGTTCAGTTAAATTTTGAAGAAGCCGCAAAATGGTATAAAAAATCAGCCGATCAAGGAAACACCTCTGCACAATATAATTTAGGGACGATGTACGACAAAGGCCAAGGCGTTCCACAAAATTATGTAATCGCATATATGTTTTACAATCTTGCTGCCCTCAGTGGTAATGAACAAGCAAAAACAAGTAAAGACTTAATAAGTCGAAAAATGACCCCACTACAAAAAAAAGAAGCGGTCAATATAACAACCCATAAAATAAAAAATAATCAGTAATAACAAACTGAACAACTATTAAAAATTAACCTTAACGCCGGCACCTAACCCAAAATCAGAGTGATATTGGGTTAACACATTAAAATATCGAGCGACGGAAAAATCTAACCCTACCAACCACTCCTCTTTTGAGCCGGTATCATACTCAAACTCACTAAAAGTATTTAACCGATTTGTTAATTGAATATTCTTAACTAATTTTAAACGTA
>DTSI01000109.1 GCA_012965425.1 Methylococcaceae bacterium | reverse complement strand
AGTGTTGGCGCGCGCACGCGCAAAATGTTTCAGGTGCGCGTGAACATGGTGACAAAGAAAAATCTTTAAAAAAATTTTGTTGTCGCAGCAAAAAATAACTTCGGATGAGTTTGTCAGAAGAATTAAAAAAGCGATGATTATGGAGCAATTTCAACGGACTATTGTTGAGAGTAGTTTTTCTACTGATTATGATGTTGAGCAGTTTTTTAAGATTCAGAATCAAACACGGTCAGCACATTTTGTAACTGTTCCTTTATCGACCGTTGTTGCAGATGTTGGAGACGACGAAGTTCAGGCTTACTATCAGGACCATGTTGATAATTATCGGACTGAAGCGACAGTTGCTATTGAATATATTGAGCTATCCTTAGGTGATCTTGCAAAAAGTATTAACCCGACATCGGCTCAATTAGAGATGTTTTATCAAGAGCAACAAGATGCTTTTAGAACGGATGAGCGTCGCAAAATTAGCCATATTTTATTAGCCGATAAGAATAAGGCTTCAGAACAAGCGGCAGAGATAAAAGAACGTTTAAAAACCAGTAGCTTTGAAACGTTAGCCAGTGAATTTTCAGCAGATAAATTATCAGCCAGTAAAGGGGGCGATTTAGGGTTGATTGTTGCTGGAGATATGGATCCTGATTTTGAGGAAATAGCATTAGGATTGGTAGAAGGTGAGGTATCTGAGCCCGTAAAAACAGAATTTGGTTATCATATTATTAAGGTGACTGAATTAACCCCGGGTGTCGTCAAACCGTATGAGGAAGTTAAAAAAATTGTTGAACTGGGCTTTAAGAAAGTAGAAGCGGAAAATATTTTTTATGAGTTAGGTGAGACACTGGCTGAAATTAGTTTTGAAAATCCTGATACGTTAGAGGTGGCTGCAGAATCTATTGGCGTGGCTATTCACCAGACTGAGAACTTTACGCGCGCTCAAGGTAATACTGATATTTCGGCAGAAGAATCAGTGCGGGAGAAAGCTTTTTCTGAAGATGTTTTAGCGGGAAATAATAGTGAAGTTATTGAATTAGGGTCTGATCGAATAGTTGTTTTAAGGGTTCTGAATCATAGCCCATCCAAGGCAAGAGAGTTATCAGAAGTAAGCGGATTGATTGAGAGCCGCCTTAAGGGTGATTCTGCCAAACAACAAACGCTGGAATTAGCGAAGGAATTAAAGGCGTTAGTTCAATCAGGGGAATCTTTAGAACTGTTGGCTAAGGAAAAGGGCTTTTCTTTTGTTGTTGCTGATGATTTAGGGCGGAATAACGGTGATTTACCTTGGGAGATTAACCGTGCTATTTTTGTTGGAGCAAAACCTAAAAGCGACCAACCGACGACGATGGTTGTGGCTTTAGAGTCGGGTGAGCAGGCGGTGGTGAATCTGCTGAGTGTCACAGAAGGGGCGTTGGCAAAAGCGAATAAAAAGGAATTTGGTATTGCTAGAACTAATATTACCAAGTTATTGTCTGAGGGTGACTTTGACGCTGTTCTAAGTGATTTACAGGCTGACGCAGTCGTCAACCTATCAGAGCAGCTTTAACATCGTTAATTTAAGTTAAAAAAAGGGGCTCTAGAGCCCCTTTTTTTATGGATATTAAAAATAATTATTCGCTGGTTGCGGCTAGTCCTGCGATATTATAACCAGCATCTACAAATAATATTTCCCCGGTAATTCCTGAGGCTAGGTCTGAGCATAAAAAAGCAGCGGCATTTCCGACCTCACCAATTGAAACATTTCTTTTCATAGGTGCAGTCGCGGCGGCTTTGCTGAGCATTGATCTGAAATTATTGATGCCAGAGGCGGCAAGGGTTCTAATGGGACCTGCAGAAACGGCGTTCACACGCGTTCCATCAGGGCCTAAAGCAGCCGCCATATAGCGAACATTAGCATCCAGACTGGCTTTAGCAACACCCATGACATTGTAATTGGGGATTGCTCTTTGGGAGCCTAAGTAGCTTAAGGTGAGTAACGAACCGTTTCTGCCTTCCATCAGAGGCTTACCTGCTTTGGCGAGCGCAGCAAAACTGTAGGAGCTAATATCATGGGCAATACGAAAATTTTCTCGTGTGACCGCATCAAGATAACTGCCTTCTAAGGCCTCTCTAGGGGCAAAGGCAACAGAATGAACAATACAATCTAAGCCATCCCAATGTTGGGATAAAGTATCAAAGACACCGTTAATTTGGTCGTCGGAACTGACATCACATTCTACCGTGATATTTGAATCGCATTCACCGGCCATTTTTTCTACGCGGCTTTGTAATTTTTCATTTTGAAAAGTAAAGGCTAGATCAGCGCCTTCCCTGTGCATTGCCTGGGCAATTCCCCAAGCGATGGAACGGTTGCTGGCCAGGCCAACAATTAAAACGCGCTTACCCTGCAAAAAACCCATTATCATCTCCTACTAAATTTGTTGATAGAATAGATTAAGTATCTATGAGCCGTTTATCGTTGTCCAGTAAATTTAAGGAAATGATTATTTAATGTTTGATGTTAATTGTACGCGTTGGTTAGTATTAATAAATTGCCTGTTATTGAGTGGTTGTAATGACTCTATGCTCAATAATCCTTATTCAGCAATAGAGCATGATAAATCAATTTTATACAGTTCTTTCTCGGAGAGACCTAAGCATTTGGATCCCGCTGTATCATACAGTTCTAATGAGTATGCAATTATAGGGCAAATTTATGAACCGCTGTTTCAGTATCATTATTTAAAAAGACCTTATCAATTAATACCCTTGACGGCGACAAAAATGCCGGAAATCACTTATTTAAGTGAAGATGAATCAGGAAGATTGTTAACAATGCGCACTGTACCGGAAACGGTGCGTTTTACTGATTATTTGATTGAAATAAAATCAGGAGTACATTATCAGCCGCACCCGGCGTTAGCAAAGATGGAAAAGTATATTTATCATGATTTAGAGGCAGATGACTTAGCCGGTATTTCAACAATTACCGATTTTGAGAAACTTGGGACGCGAGAAATGATTGCCGAAGATTATGTCCACCAGATCAAGCGTTTAGTTCACCCCAAAATACATTCCCCTATTGCAGAATTGATGAAGCAATATATTGTGGGGTTGGATGATTTTTCTAATGCGGCCAAAGAGAAAAACTGGTTGGAATTTAGAGCACAAAATATTTCTGGTGTTGAGGTGATAGATAAATATCATTTTCGGATTCGTATTTATGGTAAGTATCCGCAATTTATTTTTTGGTTGTCGATGCCTTTTTTCTCGCCGATGCCTTGGGAAGCGGACGTTTTTTATGGGCAAGAAGGATTAGCGGAAAGAAATATTTCATTGGACTGGTTTCCAATAGGGACAGGCCCTTACATGCTAATGGAAAATAATCCTAATCGTCAAATGGTCTTATCTAAGAACCCCTATTTTCATTTAGAACGTTATCCTAATGCCGGGGAGTCTCATGATCTTGCATTAGGGTTGTTGGCGGATGCGGGTAAGCCATTACCCTTTATTGATAAGGTTATTTATGTGCTAGAAAAAGAAACAATCCCCTATTGGAATAAATTTTTGCAAGGTTATTATGATGCTTCAGGTGTGGCATCGGATAGTTTTGATCAGGCGATTCAATTTACCGGTAGTGGACAAGCTGCTTTGACGCCAGAGTTACAAGAAAAAGAGATTCGACTTCAAACGGCGGTAACCACCTCTATCTCCTATTTGGGGTTTAATATGATCGATTCTATTGTTGGGGGTAAGTCGGATAAGGCAAGAAAATTAAGACGGGCTATTTCAATTGCGATAGATTATGAGGAATATATTTCAATTTTTATGAATGGTCGGGGTGTGCCGGCGCAAGGACTATTACCGCCGGGAATATTTGGTTTTGAAGCGGATTTGGACGGCTTAAATCCATATGTTTATGATTGGAATGATGGCTATCAACGTAAATCGATTGATACCGCTAAGCGCTTGATGGATGAAGCGGGTTTTAAAGCGGGAATTGATTCTTCAACACTGGAGCCGTTAGTGCTTTATTTAGATACGTCAGCCAGTGGCCCTGATGACAGAGCGCGTTTGAATTGGTATAGAAAACAATTCTCAAAATTAGGGATTCAATTAGTTATTCGGGCAACGGACTATAATAGATTTCAGCAAAAAATTCGCTCCGGTAATGCGCAACTATTTTTATGGGGTTGGAATGCTGATTACCCAGATCCTGAGAATTTTTTCTTTTTGCTGTATGGTCCACATTCCAAAATTAAAACAGGGGGCGAGAATGCGGTTAATTATCAAAATGATGCGTATGATAGACTTTTTGAACAAATGCGTAATTTAGCTAATGGTCCTGATCGATTGGCAAAAATTCATCAGTTACAAGAAATTATTCGTTATGATGCACCCTGGGTTTTAGGTTTTTATCCTAAAAGTTATTCGCTAATTCACAGTTGGTATCAAAATCTGAAGCCTCATCTTATGGCTAATAATAAGTTGAAATATACGCGTATTGATAGTGTAAAGCGTAATCGACTGCGTCAGGCTTGGAATGTCCCGTTATGGTGGCCTCTCATGCTATTGATTGGATTGTTAGGCATCTTAATTTTTCCAGCGATTATCGTTTATCGTAAGCGTAAAAAAGCAGTGATTAATGCGCTTTAAGCTAAGTTTTGTTTTGACGTTAACCGGCATGGAGAGCATGTGATTCAGTATATTTTTCGTCGGCTTATGTATACACTCCCTTTGTTGTTAGGCGTTAACATTTTGACCTTCTTTTTATTTTTTGTGGTTAATACACCTAATGATATGGCGAGAATGCAATTAGGCCAGAAGCATGTCACGGAGCAAGCAGTGAATAAATGGAAAGTTGAGCATGGCTATGATTTGCCATTATTTTTAAATACCGAAAGGCGTTCTTTTAAGCAGATAACGGAAACAGTTTTTTATCAGAAATCTATTAAGTTATTTGCTTTTGAGTTTGGTGTCTCTGATAGTGGTAGAGATATTGGTGCTGATATTAAACAACGAATGTGGCCAAGTCTGGCCATTGCCTTACCTTCTTTGTTGTTAGGGTTATTGGTGAATATCTTTGCTGCCTTGATGATGGTTCTATTTAGGCATAGTTATTTAGAATTTTGGGGCGTGGTTGCTTGTGTCGTGATTATGTCCATATCAGCCTTGTTTTATATTATTGGTGGGCAGTTTTTGTTTAGCAAGTTGCTTAAATTAGTGCCTATATCAGGGTTTGGTTATGGTATAGATACGTTGAAATTTTTGATTTTACCGATTGTGATCAGTGTGGTCTCAGGCTTAGGGTCGGGTGGACGCTGGTATCGTGCCTTATTTATTGAAGAGGTTGAGAAAGATTATGTGGTAACTGCTCGGGCAAAAGGGTTATCTGAAACACAAACATTATTTAGGCATGTTTTAGGAAATGCGATGATCCCTATTTTGACAGGGGTTGTGGTGGTCCTGCCGTTATTGTTTATGGGTAGTTTAATTATGGAGTCTTTTTTTAGTATACCTGGGCTAGGCAGTTATACTATTGATGCAATAAATCGCCAGGATTTTGCAATTGTCAGGTCAATGGTTTTTTTAGGTTCAGTGCTTTATGTCATTGGGTTACTCTTGACGGATATCTGTTACACCTTAGTTGATCCTCGCGTTAAACTGTTGTAGGTCGAGTGAGATGATATTGTTAATCAGCTCGGTCAGTATTGGGGTACTGCTAAGGAACCATGACGGACTTAAACGACCGCTGAAGAAGATAGCAGCTAATAAGAGCGCCATGTTGTCCATGATAATATTACTGTTCTTTTTAGCGGTTGGACTTTTAGATTCTATTCATTTTAGAGCGGAAGGGCAGCGATCTTCTGGGGTTATTAGTGTGTTAGATTATTGCGCTAAGCCACTGTGGCAACATACTGAAAAAACTTATTCTGCACCTTTTTCGGCTTATCTTTATAGCAAGGAGTACATCACTCAAGATGGTGGTGATAAGGTCTGGGCCTTTCCGCGCTTGCAATTTGGGGGCAGTCATTTAACAAACCCTGAATCTGAAAAAACATCTGATCTGTTAAGTCTATTAATGACTGGGTTAAGTAAGGGGCTTATGTTGTGTATGGCAGGGGTGGGTCTTCGTGGGTTATTTGTAGGTAAAAAGTCAGAACAGAGTGCGCGTCGTTATTGCCCTGGTTTTGTTTGTATAACCATATCTATTCTTATTGTTGGGGTAGCCGGGTTAATGGAGTTATCAATGTATTACCATATCTTTGGAACGGATAAGGTGGGTGAAGATGTTTTTTATCAAACCATCAAGAGTATCCGGACTGGATTGGTTATTGGTTCTTTAACGACATTTATTATGTTACCGCTGGCTGTTATTTTTGGTATTTTGGCGGGTTTTTATCGTGGCTGGGTTGATGACTTAATTCAGTATATTTATACCACATTGAATTCTATCCCCAGTGTTCTATTGATTGCGGCATCCATATTAATGGTACAGGTTTATATGGCAAATCATCCGGAATCGTTTACTAATCTTGAGAGTAGAGCTGATCTGCGTTTGTTGTTTTTATGCCTTATCTTGGGGGTAACCAGTTGGACGGGACTATGTCGGATGTTACGTGCAGAGACTTTAAAATTACGAGAAATGGGATACGTTCAGGCCGCTAAAGTATTAGGTGTTAAACCTTTTGGTATTTTATTGCAACATATCCTGCCAAATGTAATGCATATAATTTTGATTGCGGTTGTTTTGGATTTTAGCGCCTTGGTTTTAGCAGAGGCCGTATTGTCCTATATTAATATTGGTGTTGATCCCAGTACCTACAGTTGGGGTAATATGATTAATGGTGCGCGATTGGAAATGGCGAGAGAACCGGTGGTTTGGTGGCCCTTGATTGCAGCTTTTGTATTTATGTTTATTTTGGTATTGACGGCAAATTTATTTGCTGATGCCGTTAGGGATGCATTTGATCCAAGGCGTAGTCAGTATGGCCAATAGTGTTTTGTCCGTTAAGGGCTTGTCGGTTCAGTTTCAGACGCATAGTGAAAAAGTTTATGCAGTGGATAATATAAGTTTTGATATCTTCGAGTCTGAGACTTTTGGTTTAGTGGGCGAGTCGGGTTCTGGTAAGTCTATTTCAGCATTGGCTGTACTGCGATTATTGCCGCGTAGCGCACAAATGAGCGGGGATCACGTGTATTTTAAGACTCAGGATTTATTGACCTTAACGGAAACGGGTATGTGCAAAATCAGAGGGCGAAGGATTGCTATGATTTTCCAAGATCCCATGATTGCGTTGAATCCAGTTAAGAGTATTGGCTCCCAAATTGCGGAAGTGATTAAGATACATTTCAATTTAACGGCCCCTGACATTCACGATCGCGTATTGACGTTATTACGACAAGTTGAGATACCGTCACCGGAAAGTCGTATAAATGATTATCCACATCAATTTTCAGGCGGGCAATTACAACGGATTATGATTGCAGCCGCATTAGCTGGAGAGCCTGATTTATTGATTGCAGATGAACCGACGACAGCCTTGGACGTAACCATACAGGCGCAGATTCTAACGTTACTCAAGTCGATTCAGGATAAAGTCGGTATGAGTTTATGGTTAATTAGTCATGATCTCGCACTGGTCTCAACGGTGGCTGACCGGGTAGCAGTGATGCTAAAGGGATGTATTGTTGAGGTTGCTCCCACCATGCAATTATTTAAGCAACCGAAACATCCCTATACGCAAACATTATTAGCGGCTTTGCCTTCATTTGATAGTTGTAGTGCGGACACGGTATTAACGAGAAATATTTTACTTGAAGTTAAGAATATTAGAATTTCTTATCCTGTTCGGAAAGGAATTTTTAATCGTGTAGTGAGCCATATTAAGGCCGTCGATGGTGTCAGTTTTAGTATTCAAGAAGGTAAAACGTTAGCCCTCGTCGGGGAATCTGGCTGCGGTAAAACTACGCTGGGTAAAGGGTTGTTGAATTTGGTTGCTGACGTAGAAGGTCAAGTTTTATGGTCAGGTAAAGATATTAATGGCTTGAAAGGTGATTCATTGCGGCGAATGCGTTCAAATATACAAATTATTTTCCAAGATCCTTATTCATCAATGAATCCTCGAATGTTAGTTGGGCAGATTATTGATGAAGGGATGCGATCATTACACCCTCAACTTTCTGCTAAAAAGCGTCAAGCTAAGGTTGCCGAGTTATTACAGCAGGTTGGTCTACCCGTGGAATGTGCGATGCGTTATCCACATGAGTTTTCAGGTGGACAAAGACAAAGGATATGTATTGCTAGAGCATTGGCTGTTCAGCCAAAACTCATTATTTGTGATGAACCCACCAGTGCATTAGATGTTTCGGTACAGGATAAGATTATTGTATTGTTAAAGTCATTGCAGCGTCATTATGGAATTAGTTATTTATTTATTACCCATGACTTAGCTGTTGTTGCAGAGATGGCCGATGAACTTGCTGTTATGTATCAAGGTAAGATAGTGGAATCTGGACCTGTCTATCAGGTTTTGAATGATCCGCAGCAACCTTATACCCAGCGATTATTGAATGCTGTTCCTAAGATTGTTTGGGATTAGCCTGACGGCTGGGTGATATTGATAAGGAGTTTTAGTTTTTGACCGGGTTGAATATAGCGGCCGATTTTATTCCATTTCCGGAGGTTGCCAATTGAAACGTTGAATTTTTTAGAGATATGCGATAGGGAATCACCTCGGCGAATAGTGTAATAAATTTTTTGTAGTGCTTTGCTAATGGACGACTGTTGGGGAAAAGTGGTGGTCTTTTTTTGAGGAATTCGAAGTTTTTGTCCCGGTTGTAGATAAGAATTGAGCTTGAGATGATTGAGTCGGGCAATTTTACTGGAGTGCGTTGTAAATTTCTGGGCAATTAACCACAAGTTATCGTTCTCTTTAACGGTATAGACGACTGTTTTCTTAACCGTATTTTCGTTTGTAAAGGCGTTTACGGTTGCTACGAAGGTGTTGTATTTACCGGTTGAGCCGGTGGGGATGAGGAGAAATTTTCCCGTTCTGATTAGTGTGCTAGAGAGGCGATTAACCTCACGGATTGCTTTAACACTGGTGCGATATTTTAGTGCGATAACACCTAAATTTTCTCCGGAGGTTATTTTGTGACGTTGCCAAGTTACCCATTCATCTAGAGGGAGTTCTGCTAGGTTTTTTTTAAAGAGTGAAGTTTTTGCTATCGGTAATAGGAGATGATGTGGGCCATCCGGTGGCGTGCACCAGCGGTTTAGACCGGCATTGAGTTGAAGGAGTTCTTTTAACGGGATTTGTGCAATTTCGGCCGCCTTTTTAAGATCTAGTTGTGACTTAATGTTAACTAAACCCAGATGCGGTTTATTTTCTACGACGGGTTGAGGCAAATTATAGTGTTCTGCATTGTCTAGAATTCTCGCGAGTGCTAACAATCTTGGCACATAACTGCGTGTTTCTTGAGGTAATGGTAGTGACCAGTATGACGTTGAGCGGTGTTTCTTTTTGTTTTTCTTGATAGCTTTCCGAACATTCCCTTTGCCGGCATTATAAGATGCGAGCGTTAATAGCCAATCGCCATCGAATTCCTTATTAAGTTTTTTCAGGTAGCGGGTTGCGGCTTGCGTTGAGGTATAAACATCTCTGCGGCCATCATACCACCAGTTTTGTTTCAGGCCAAACATCCGGCCTGTGGAGGGAATAAACTGCCAAAGCCCGGCTGCCTTGCCCGATGAGTAGGCATTAGGTTGGAAACCGCTTTCGACTATGGGTAATAATGCTAATTCACCCGGCAGGCCCTGCTTCTCTGTTGCTTCGGCAATAAGGTAAAGATATGGCTTGGCGCGTTTTTGAATGATTTCTAAAAATTTAGGGTTCTTCAAATAGCGCTGTATTTCTTGGGTAATTCTAGGGTGGTTAATATCCTGTAACTGGTAGTGATCAAAGATTCGTTGCCAAATGTTATTTTGAGTTTCAGGGGTAGGGGGAGGTAAAGTGACTGCTGGAGTTTGTGGCGTTCTTTTTTTAATTGCAAGCGTGCTGTCTTGAATCGGGATGAGCTTGTTTTGCATAGCGCAGCCGCTTAGAAGAATATTTACAAAGATAAAAAAATATTTCATTAATTTAGCCAATAAAGCAATATAATGCGCTCAAAGATCGACATATCTTAACTCATTTATAAATTGATTTTTTATTTAATAATCTTGTGACTAACGAACTTCTCTATAAGTGGTTTGAAACGCCTCGTGGAAGGGTATTGCGCCATAATGAGTCCTTATTTCTGAGGCGGAGTCTTTCGGTTACAAGTATGCAACTTATATTGCAAATAGGTTTTTTGGGTTGGGAAAAAGAGTTTTTGGATGGGTTTACTGTTCAGCGTTCTATTATTATTGACACTCCTGTGAGTTGTCAGACAGTGTGTTCTTATGTTACAGGACAGGCAAGTTATCTGCCTTTTGAAACCGAATCGGTTGATTTTATTTTGCTGCCTCATTTTTTAGAGTTTACGGTTGATTTTTTAACTATTCTTGATGAGATTGATAGGGTGTTAAAACCTGAAGGTGAGGTGATTATTATTAGCTTTAATCCTTGGAGTTGGTTTGCCTTTGATTATGTTTTGGCGAGAACACTTAACAAAATATCGCTGCCAAATCGTGCGTTAAGTCGTTCACAATTTATTAATAAATTATTATCGCTTAATTATGAAATAGAGACAGTCGCGGGTTTTGATTGTCGGGAACACTATCAAAACCCCCAAGACTATCGGCGAAGGGCAGAGTCGTATTTTGTAACGGCTTACGCCTTAAGAGGGATTAAGCGGTGCAATAATATAATTAAATTAGCGGCTCTAGATAAAAGGCGTGGGGTTCCCATTTTTAAACCAATTTAGTGGTCAGTCATGTTAAATACAGTAAGGATAGTTTTCTTTTAATGAATAAAAAAAAAATAACAGTTGTTGAAATCTATACAGACGGGGCCTGTCGTGGAAATCCAGGGCCTGGTGGCTGGGGTGTTGTCATGCAGTATCAAGGACATACTAAGGAGTTGTTTGGTGGTGAGATGGCGACAACTAATAACCGTATGGAATTAATGGCAGCTATTATGGCGCTTGAGAGTCTAAAGTCTTCTTGTAAGGTCGATTTAAATATTGATTCGCAGTATGTTTTAAAAGGAATTACTGAGTGGATTTTTAATTGGAAAAAACAGAATTGGCGAACTGCAGCAAAAAAACCTGTTAAGAATGAAGACTTATGGCGACGGCTTGATCAGGCAATGATCCGGCATGATATCAACTGGATGTGGGTGAAAGGTCATTCTGGTAATCAAGGTAATGACCACGCTGACCGGTTAGCTAATCAAGGTGTGGATTCAATAAGGTGAATATTTTATGAGGCAGGTTGTTCTTGATACCGAAACCACAGGGCTCTCACCTGCGGAGGGTCACAGGATCATTGAAATAGGGTGTGTTGAGTTGCTTGATAGGCGGTTAACAGGGCGCCATTTTCAGGTTTATTTGAATCCTGATCGTTTCATTGATCAGGGAGCCATCGAGGTGCATGGAATAACCAATGAGTTTCTTCAGGATAAGCAAAGATTTGAAGATGTAGCGGATGAATTTATTGATTTCGTGCGTGGTTCTGAATTAGTCATTCATAATGCGCCATTTGATACTGGGTTTATTGAATCAGAATTAGCCCGAATGAATTATTCCCATGGTGCATTGGAAACGCATTGTACCGTATTAGATACCTTAGTTTATGCAAGAAAAAAACATCCTGGGCAGCGTAATAGTCTGGATGCTTTGTGTAAGCGCTATGCGATTAATAATAGTCATCGTGCGCTTCATGGGGCGTTATTAGATGCGGAAATCTTAGCAGATGTTTATTTAATGATGACTGGCGGGCAGTCTTCGTTATTGGATGATGAAGTGAACCATGGTGAAACAGGCGTTGTATCGCAAGCGAGTCAGATTTCGAGAGATCGAGAGCCGTTGCCCGTTATTTTTTGTACTGATGCGGAACAGGCGCTGCATGAAGCGCGGTTACAAGTGATTGAATCTGAAAGTGAAGGGTCTTGCCTGTGGTTGCAGGATAAGGGGCACTAACACTACCCCTTGCGTCATATGTTGCTAACGCAAGGCCGTAGGTGCGAGTGCGGTCTGGTACTATCTTACTTTAACGATTTGAAGCGTATTGGTACCGCCTTCTACGCGATGAAAGTCACCGTGCGTAATAATGATATTATCATCGTCGCTAACTTGATGACGATCCTTCATGATGTCAAAAATTGCTTGATAACGTGTTTCCTGATCCGGTGCGTTATTATCAAATAGAAAAGGAAAAACGCCACGATATAAGGTCACTTTACTCGCAGTTTTAGGGTCGTGCGTAAAAGCAAAAATAGGGATCCCTGAACTAATCCGAGACATCCACAACGGTGTTGAGCCTGTGCAGGTCAGTGAAACAATAGCCTTGCAGTTTCCATGGTTTGCTAAATACATGGCTGACATGGCAATGGCTTCGTCAGATCTGTCAAATTGCGACTCAACACGATGATTTGAAAGTCTAACATTAGGTTGCTTTTCTGTTTCAAGGCAGACGCGATCCATAGCTTCAATCGCTTTAATCGGGTACTTACCAGCGGCAGTTTCTGCTGAAAGCATAATGACATCAGTACCATCAACAACAGCATTAGCAACGTCAAAGACTTCAGCGCGTGTTGGAATCGGGTTGGTGATCATGGATTCCATCATTTGTGTGGCGGTAATCGCAACTTTATCTAATGCGCGTGCTCTTTTAATCAGATCTTTTTGAACCGGTGGTAAATTAGCATCACCGATTTCAACCCCTAAATCTCCGCGTGCAACCATGATGGCATCCGAGGCTATGATGATTTCGTCAATGACATCTAGTGCTTCAGCACGTTCAATTTTTGCGACAATCCCTGCATTGGAGCCAGCGCGATTTAGAAGCATTCTGGCTTCATGAATGTCGTCAGCAGTGCGTGGGAAAGATACGGCGACGTAATCAGCATCAATTTTCGCTGCAGTTAGGATGTCTGCTTTATCTTTATCGGTTAGTGCCGCTGCAGATAAACCGCCACCTTGTAAATTAATCCCTTTATTGTTGGATAAGTCTCCCCCCACAATAACGGTACAATTAACACGCATATTGACGACGTTGACAACGTCCATAACAACACGGCCATCATCTAAAAGTAGGCGGTCACCGGGGTTGACGTCTTGCGCTAACGGTTTGTAAGAAATACCGACTTGTGTTTCATCGCCAGCATTGCTATCAAGGTTAATATCTAAAGAAAACGATTGGCCCTCTTCAAGAATAACTTTGTTATCTTTGAAGCGTTCAATACGAATTTTAGGGCCTTGCAGATCTACGAGAATGCCAACATGTCGGCCAGTCTGTGCGCTAAGGTCGCGGACAGCGTTAGCACGCTCAATTTGTGTCTCAGCATCGCCGTGAGAGAAGTTAAGTCGGACAACATCGAGTCCGGCTGCAAACATTCCTTCAAGGACGCCGGGTGCATCAGTTGCAGGACCTAACGTGGCCAGTATTTTGGTGCGTCTAAGATTTTTCATGAACTAAGGGCCTAAGTTAAATTATTTAGCGTTGTATAATGCAATAGTGGTATCAAGCATTCTGTTAGAGAAGCCCCACTCATTGTCATACCATGAAAGAACTTTAACAAAGTTACCTTCAAGCACTTTTGTCAGTGAAGACTCGTAAATAGAAGAAGCTGGGTTATGGTTGAAATCAATAGAAACCAGTGGTTTATCATTGAACTCCAAAATACCTTTTAGCGACGTTTCAGAAGCTGTTTTTAAGATAGCGTCCACTTCTTCTTTGGTTGTTTCTCTTGATGCTTGGAAGGTTAAATCAACAACAGAAACATTGATAGTGGGAACGCGCATGGCGAAACCGTCAAGTTTTCCAGCTAATTCAGGTAACACTAAGCCAACAGCTGTAGCAGCCCCCGTTTTAGTTGGGATCATCGATTGCGTTGCCGATCTGGCGCGACGTAAGTCGGGGTGAAAAACATCGGTCAAAACTTGATCGTTAGTGTAGGAATGGATTGTGGTCATTAAACCGTGATCAAACCCTAATGTATCAAACAGTGGTTTAACTAAAGGAGCTAAACAATTTGTTGTACAAGAGGCATTTGAAATGATTGTATCTGAAGCGGTTAATATGTTGTCATTGACGCCGTAAACAATGGTTGCATCTACATCGCTACCGCCCGGTGCGGAAATGATAACTTTTTTAGCACCGGCAGCAATATGCGCAGAAGCTTTTTCTTTACTAGCAAAAAAACCGGTTGATTCATGAACAACATCAATGCCTAATTCTCCCCAAGGAAGTTTTGAAGGGTCTCTTTCGGCAAAAACTTTGATGCGATCACCATTAACAACCATAGCGTCACCATCAACGGTCACTTCACCTGGAAATTTTCCATGTGCAGTATCATATTGGGTAAGATGAGCATTCGTGTTTGCATCGCCTAAATCGTTGATTGCAACAATTTGAATGTCATTGGTCCGGTTGGATTCGTAAAGTGCGCGTAAAATGTTTCGTCCAATACGGCCATAACCGTTAATTGCAACTCTAATTGCCATTGATGTATCTCCTGCGTAATCGTTAGAAATTTCCTGCTGAAGTCTTGCGGTTATCCACTAAGACTTAAGATTGAATGCGTGCCAATAAACCCCATAATTGTAAAGAGTTTTTGTCGTAAAGTCCATTTAGGATACGGGGGTATTGTTACAGGAGTATGACAACATACTGAAAATGTTGCGTTGAAGTAAACTTTAATGCGATTGAACAAGATGTTTTAAGGTGGCCACGCGTAATAGGGTTGGTAATTTCAAAGATTCTATTTTATTCTTTAGGAATAAAGGCGGTTCATATTAGAGATAAGGGGAGTTCATGAAAAGAAGAAACTTTATGGTTGCAGCCGGAGCGAGCCCGCTGCTGGCTGCTATGCCAACCGTGGTCAATGCCAAGGCTGAATTTCGTTGGAAAATGGTCACGGCTTGGCCTAAGAATTTCCCCGGACTGGGAACGAATGCAAATTTGTTAGCCCAGATGATCAACACCATGAGTGGGGGCCGCATTAAAATTAAGGTTTATGGTGCTAAAGAATTAGTACCTGCTTTTGAGGTATTTGATGCGGTTTCTAACGGAGTTGCGGAGTTGGGTCATTCCGGAGCGTATTACTGGAAAGGTAAATCAGCAACAACGCAGTTCTTTTCGGCAGTGCCTTTTGGGCTAACGGCTCAAGAAATGAATAGTTGGTTGTATTATGGCGGTGGGATGGAATTGTGGCGTGAATTATACCAACCTTTTGGTATTATTCCTGCGGCGACCGGAAATTCAGGTGTTCAGATGGCCGGCTGGTTCAATCGAGAAATAAATTCATTTGAGGATCTTAGTGGTTTAAAAATGCGTATGCCGGGCTTGGGTGGAGAGGTGTTGAGACGAGCTGGCGGTACGACGGTTAACATTCCAGGCGGGGAGTTATTTACAGCATTGCAAACAGGGACCTTGGATGCCACAGAGTGGGTGGGTCCTTATAATGATTTGGCCTTTGGGTTACACAAGGTGGCAAAATATTACTATTACCCAGGGTGGCATGAACCCGGCTCAACAATGGAGTGTCTCATCAATGAGAAGGCATTTAATTCCTTACCTAAGGATTTGCAGGAAATTATTTTGGTTGCTTGTAAAGCTGCTAATTTGGACATGCTTTCAGAATATACGGCGCGTAATCATCAGGCATTAAAAATACTCGTTGATGAGCATGGGGTTAAGGTCATGGCTTTGCCCGATGAGGTTCTTAAAAGGTTGCTGGCGCTTTCTGTTGATGTTGTTGCTGAGCTGGCTGATAGTGATGCGATGGCTAGGCGCGTGTATGATTCAGTCATGAATTTTAAACAACAGGTCAGCGCTTGGCATGCATTATCTGAGCAGGCCTTTTTAAGGGCGAGAGCGTTATAAGTTGTTCACCTGATCTCGTCAGGTGAACAATTCGAAACGATGCCTTAGGTTGCTGCAGAGTGTTTTCTAGCGTTTTCAATTGCTTTTTTAACGGTGTTAGGTGCGGTGCCACCGATATGATTGCGAGCAGCTACAGAGCCTTCTAAGGTCAGGATGTTGAAAACCTCGTTATCTATTTCACCAGAAAATTGTTGTAATTCTTCGAGCGTGAGTTCTGAGAGGTCGCGATGGGTTTCAATACCGAGTCGAACGGCGAGACCCACTATCTCGTGGGCGTCTCGGAACGGGATGTTTTTTCCAACCAGATAGTCAGCTAAATCAGTTGCTGTTGAGAAGCCTTGTTTAGCCGCTTGATACATGTTTTGGCGCTTTGCTTTAACGTGAGGAATCATGTCGGCAAAAGCGCGTAAGGAATTAACAACGGTATCTGCTGAGTCAAATAAAGGCTCCTTATCTTCCTGATTATCTTTGTTATAGGCTAAGGGTTGGCCCTTCATTAGCATCAGTAGGGCAATTAAATTGCCACTAACACGACCGGTTTTGCCTCGAACTAACTCGGGGACATCAGGGTTCTTCTTTTGTGGCATGATTGATGAGCCGGTACAAAAAGTGTCTGGGATGTCAATAAAGTCAAATTGAGTGCTGGCCCATAAAACTAATTCTTCAGAGAATCGGGACAGATGGATCATGATAAGGCTGGCCGCAGACGCAAATTCGATGGCAAAATCACGATCACTAACAGAATCCAGTGAGTTATCAGAAGGTCGGTCGAAACCCAGAAGTTCAGCTGTCATGAATCGGTCAATCGGGTAGCTGGTGCCAGCAAGTGCAGCAGAACCTAGGGGCATAATATTGATTCTTTTTAGGCAGTCCTGCATTCTTTCTTGGTCGCGTTTGAGCATTTCAAACCAGGCCATTAAGTGGTGCCCAAAAGTGATGGGCTGGGCGACTTGAAGATGAGTGAACCCAGGCATGATGGTGTCGTGTTCTTGTTCGGCTAGATTTAATAAGCCTGTTTTAAGGCGATGTAGTTCAGCGTCAATATGACTGATTTCTTCGCGTAGATAAAGACGTATGTCGGTGGCAACCTGATCGTTTCGTGAACGACCCGTATGAAGTTTTTTGCCAGCAGGACCAATCGCTGTTGTGAGCTGGGCTTCAATGTTCATGTGGACGTCTTCTAACGCGACTGACCAGTTGAAATCACCATTATTGATGTCAATTAAAATTTTTTCGAGGCCAGTCAGAATACTGTCAAGTTCAAGGTCGGTTAGGATGCCTATTTTGTGAAGCATTTTAGCATGCGCGGTAGAGCCTTGAATGTCATGTGCGGCCATGCGTTGGTCAAAATTAACCGAAGCGGTAAAATCTTCAACGAAGCTGTCTGTCGCTTGTGTGAAACGGCCGCCCCAGAGTTTATCTTTGTTTGATGTAGTCATATTCAGGTAATAACGTAAAAGGTATTAAGGACTTAAGCCCCTATGATACAGTTTTTTTTTCTTTATGGGGTGTCTGGAGGTATTGATGGAATGGTGAGAAGTGCGCCGGTTGGCTATAAGTAAGGCAAGGGGATAATGTTCTGATTTTTGTGTTTGTAAAATAAAGGTACAATGACCGCTAATATTCTTAAATTAAGGACCTTATTCAGTGAATGACCAGTTGATCAGGATTGCTACACGAAATAGCCCTTTGGCACTTTGGCAAGCTAATTACATTGCAGAACAATTACGACGAATTCATCCTGGGCTGAAAACTGAATTGGTAAAAATGACCACGCGTGGGGATAAAATTCTTGATGCGCCACTGGCAAAGATAGGTGGGAAAGGTTTGTTTGTTAAAGAGTTGGAACAGGGGTTGTTAGCGGGGCAGGCCGATATCGCTGTTCACTCGATGAAGGATGTTCCAGTTGATTTTCCTGAAGGGCTGGAGTTAAAGGTAATATTAGCGCGTGAAGATCCCTGTGACGCATTGGTTTCGAATCGTTATAGTTGCTTAGAAGAATTGCCTGAAGATGCTCGTATTGGTACATCTAGCCTACGGCGTCAGTCGCAAATATTGCAGGTAATTCCTAAGGGCCATATTTTGCCTTTACGCGGTAATGTTAATACTCGGCTTGCTAAGTTAGATGCTGGAGAATTTGATGCCATTATCTTGGCTGCAGCTGGATTAAAAAGATTAGCGATGGTTGATCGGATAAAGCAAATTATTCCTACCTCAGTTAGTTTGCCGGCTGTGGGTCAAGGCGCTCTGGGTATTGAGTGCCGTGTAGGAGATGCCCGTGTTGCTGATGTTATTAATGAGTTGCATGATCATGAAACACAGCAATGTGTCCTTGCAGAGCGCGCTATGAATGAGCGTTTAGAGGGTGGCTGTCAAGTGCCGATTGCTGGATTTGCTCAGTTACGGGATGGAGGCTTATTTATGCAGGGTTTGGTTGGAATGCCGAATGGTCAGAAAATCATACGTGCGCAAAGTCAGGGCGAAGTCCATCAGGCAAAAGCCATTGGTTACGAGATTGCTGAAGAATTGTTAGCAAAGGGTGCTAAGAAAATATTACAAGCAGTTTATTCATAGAATTTTTGAGTTTGATAATGAATGTCTGTGTGTTAGTAACCCGGCCGAAAAATCAGGCAGAGGTGCTATGTCGTTTGTTAGAACAAGCGGGGTGTTTGTCTATGCGATTGCCTGTGATTGAGATCGAAGCATTACAGCAGTCGAAGAATACGTTTTTCTTAGATAAAGTAGCCGGTTATGATTGGCTGGTTTTTGTCAGTGTCAATGCCGTTAAATTTAGTTTGGCGGTTTGGCCTCAAGCACAACAAATAGTATGCAAGCAAAACATAGCAGCTGTTGGATTGGCCACGGCTCAGGCAATAGAGGCTGTCGGTGTGGATGTCGATGTTATTCCCGAGTCAGGGTTTAATAGTGAGGCTTTGTTGGTTGCTCTTAGTGAACAACAAGTTTCAGGGCAGAAAATCCTTATTGTGAGAGGGCAAGGCGGCCGGGAGTGGTTGGCAGATAGATTACGATTTTTAGGTGCAGAAGTTGATTATTGGGAGGTTTATCGACGAATAAAACCCCCAATATCACATCAGGTTATGATAGGGTTAGAGATTGGATCTAAGGTTGATATTGTCACGATAACGAGTACTGAGGCGCTTGATAACCTGCTGGCGATGGTTGATGACGATATCAACAGGGTTTTGAAGTTAAAGCCACTGATAGTGATCAGTGAAAGAATAAGAAAAAAAGCATTGGGTTTAGGATTTAAACACGTTGTCGTGACTCAGACCCCTGCGCCTAAAGATATTGTGGTCGCAGTTAAAAGCATTTCGAATGGAGAGGATTGTGGCTGAAGAAATACAAGATAAAGCTGAACCTAGTAGTAAAAATAAGGCTTTAGACTCCGTAGTTAAAGAAGCCGAGAGTGGTTTTTCTAAAAGTATTTGGTTGGGTGTTTTTAATTTATTCTTGATTTTTTTACTTGTCGGTTTTGGTTTTTACCTGTCTGAACTGTTTCGTGATGATTTGAAAAATCTAACCAGTGAAGTTCATAAAGAGGATTTGCAGTTAATTGAAATTTCTGGACAGATGACCGAATACCAGAAGCAGTTGGCAGCCATACAATCGCAGTTTGCAACCATTCAACTGCAATTTTCAACGATGGAGTCTGATATTTCTAATAAAGATCAGGTCGTTAATCAGGCGTTAGAGAACTTTTCAGGTTTAAATGATGAAAAGTTGGCGGCGAATAAGAAGGAATTGAGTGTTTCCATAGAACAAATTAAAAGGCAATTAGGTAAAACACGCGGTGATTGGTTAATTGCTGATGCGGAATACTTGTTGACTGTTGCTAATCAGCGCTTGCATCTTGTCGGGGATGTGAATGCAGCGATTAAGGCACTTACTGCCGCAGATCAGCGTCTTAGAGAAAGTGGAAGCGGGAGTGTTTTTAAAGTTCGCGAACAAATTGCAGAAGAAATTTCTTTGCTAAAGAATGTTCAAGTGCCAGATATTGTAGGTATTTATTCAAAATTAAAACTGATTTCAAAGAATTCGCAGAATTTAACTATTCGATTACCTTACCCGGGTAAGCAAATTGCAGTTGCATTAGGCAGTCATATTGACTCTGATGATGATACAAATCAATGGCTGTCGGATTTACTGGGTGACCTAAATGGTTTGGTTAGTATCCGTCGCGTAGAGCAACCAGTACGCGCTATTATTTCTCAGGAAGATGCTCATTTTATTAGACAACAATTAAAACTTAAGATTGAAGTGGCCATTTTGTCGCTTTTACAGCATCAAGATGATCTTTTTAAAAAAGACCTTGAGGAGTCAGAACTTTGGGTTAAAAACAATTTTGAGGCTAATCAACAAGCGGAACAGATTATTCTAGATATTAAAGAGCTGCAAAATACGCCGACTCATAGTGATATACCTGATGTGAGTAAGTCACTGACTATGTTGAGGAATATAAGTAAATTAAGAGTCGAAGCCGATAAAGCCTTGTAATTGGGAATTAAGACTATTTTGAGAGGTTTTTTAGTGTGAAAAGAATTATTTATTTTTTAGTTTCCCTGATTTTTTTGGTTGTGGCGGTTTATTATGGCTGGGAGACGCTTTTTGAAAATGGTGATCCGGGTTATGTGATACTTGGGATCGGTCGGTGGTCATTGGAAAGCACCTTAGCTTTTTTTACGGTTATTTTATGGCTTAGTTTCACGGTTTTTTATTTGCTGGTACGGTGGCTGGGTTGGTTTATTAGACTTCCCAAAAAAATAAAATCAAAAGGGCAGGTTGTTACCTTAAATCGCTCTAAAGAAGCACTGGTTTCTGGGTTAGTTGATTGTGCCGAAGGGAACTGGGAACGTTCTGAAAAAATTTTAATTAAGTATGCACCCAGTAGTACCGCGCCGTTAGTTTATTATTTAACGGCAGCTAGAGCAGCTCATTTGCGAGGGGCAGTCGATAGTCGGGATAGTTATTTGAACATGGCAGCAGATCAATCACCTGGCTCAGAGTTCGCGATTGGTATAACGAAGGCAGAGCTTGATTTATCACAGGGGCGTTTTGTTGAGGCTCAAGACATTTTGTTGCACTTGCAGGCGACAAATCCATCTCATCCAGCAGTTACTAAATTACTTTATCAGGCCTATTTAGAGCAGAAGGATTGGCAGTCTATTACTGAGTTATTTCCCATTTTAGATAAGAGTAAAGTTTTACTCGAGACAGAGCGTAAAAACTTGGCTATTAAAGTCTATGGTGGGTTATTACAGCAGTATGGGGAAAATGCCAGTTTGGTTGATGTCAATAGGCTATGGGCAGAAATTCCTGATGATATTAAAGCGCTTAAGGACCTAGCTTTTTGTTATTTTACAGCGATGATTCAATGCGGCGCTGGTGCAAAGGTTGAAAAGAAAATTGTGGAATATTTATTAGTTGACAAGGAAGATGCTTTACTTGAACTCTATGGTGAAATTGTTTCAGATGATGTGGCGCGACAAATTCAGGTTATAGAACAATGGGCACAATTGTACCCTAGAAATCCAGTACTACTTCGGACGGTCGGTAAATTGTTTTATGTGACCGAGAACTGGCAACAAGCACAGGTTTTTTTGAATAGAAGTATCGAATTGAAACCTGCTGCATCGGCCTATCATATGCTGGCTGAAATTATGAAGATGGAAGGGGATTATGAGAAAGCTTCAGAATTATATAAGCAGGGATTAGTCATGGAATCAGATCAGGTCGTGAAAGCGATTGATATGACTCAATTTGGCCCGGCGGTAGCTTCAGAAGATACCGCTGACTTGGCGCCAGAACCCGTTAGTGGTAGTGATAAAACGGTTATAAGCTAGACCATATTTCATCTACTTTTTTAATGATTTCAGCGGATTGAACAATGGGTTCACCCCACTCCCGTGTGGTTTCTCCAGGCCATTTGTTAGTAGCGTCAAAACCGGCTTTTGAGCCTAAGCCCGAGACCGGGGATGCAAAATCTAAATAGTCAATAGGCGTGTTTTCCAGAAGGGTAATGTCCCTCGCTGGGTCCATGCGTGTTGTCATGGCCCAAATAACATCTTCCCAATTTCGCGCATCTATATCATCATCAACGACAACAACAAACTTTGTATACATGAATTGACGAAGGAATGACCACGTACCTAACATGACTCTTTTTGCATGACCGGCATATTGTTTTTTCATGCTAATAACGGCCATGCGGTAAGAGCAACCTTCTGGAGGAAGATAAAAATCAATAATTTCGGGAAATTGTTTTTGTAGAATGGGTATAAATACTTCATTCAGTGCGACCCCTAAAATAGCAGGTTCATCTGGGGGGCGACCAGTATAAGTGCTATGGTAAATAGGGTTTTCCCGCTGAGTAATTTTTTCTATAGTGAAAATGGGAAATTCTTCAACTTCATTGTAATAACCGGTATGGTCTCCGAAGGGTCCTTCCGGAGCCGTTTCATTCGGATAGATAAATCCTTCTAAAACAATTTCTGCAGAAGCCGGCACTTGTAAATCATGGCTGAGACATTGCGTGACCTCAGTTTTGTTACCTCTTAATAATCCGGAAAAAGCATATTCAGAAAGGGTGTCTGGAATGGGGGTGACGGCCCCTAGAATAGTGGCAGGATCCGCGCCTAAAGCCACGGCAATTGGGAAGGGTTTACCCGGGTGGGTTTCTTGCCATTCTTTGAAGTCAAGCGCACCTCCTCTATGAGCTAACCAGCGCATAATAACTTTATTTTTTTCTAAAACCTGTAGTCGGTAGATACCCAGATTTTGTCGTTCTTTATGGGGACCTTTGGTAATCACTAATGCCCATGTAATGAGTGGTGCGATATCTTTTGGCCAACAAGTTTGTATAGGGTAGTTTGACAAGTCAACATCACTGCCTGCAAAGATCATTTCCTGACATTTAGGCTTTTTAACGATTTTAGGCGCCATGTGCAGAACTTTCTTAAAAATGGGTAATTTGTTTAAAGCATCTTTCATTCCCTTAGGGGGTTCCGGTTCCTTCAGATAAGCAAGCAGCTTTCCTACTTCACGTAATTCCGTAATTGATTGTACTCCCATCCCTAGGGCAACACGGTGAGAGGTGCCGAATAAATTGCCTAACAAAGGCATCGTTGAGTTTTTGGGTGTTTCAAACAATAAGGCCGATCCTTTTTGCTTTAAGGTTCGGTCACAAATTTCCGTGATTTCCAAATAAGGGTCAGCAGGGTATTGGATTCTTTTGAGTTCTCCAGAGGCTTCAAGCAGTGTTAGGAAATCTCGTAGGTCTTTATAGCTCATGCAATTATTCCATTGTGTTGTAGCAGCGCATCAATGGTGGGCTCTCGACCTCTGAAATTAACAAATAAGTCTATCGCGTCTATGCTGCCACCTTTTTCCAAAATATGTGTTAAAAAATCAGCTCCTGTTTGTGGGTTAAAGATGCCTTCTTCCTCAAACCGTGAGAAAGCATCACAGGATAATAACTCGGCCCATTTATAACTATAATAGCCAGCTCCATAACCGCCGGCAAAGATATGTGAAAAGCTGTGGGCAAAACGATTGAACGCCGGGACAGTCACGACTGAAAATTGATCACGTATAGCAGATAACGTTGAATAAATGTTACTGGATTTGGTGGGATCAAAATTAAGATGAATTTGGAAGTCAAATAAGCTAAATTCCAGTTGCCGAATCATGAACATACCGGATTGGAAGTTTTTAGCCGCTAACATCTTTTCTAATAACGAGTCGGGGAGGGGGGCGTCGGTCTGATAATGACCAGAAATAATTTCCAGAGCAGATTTTTGCCAACACCAGTTTTCCATAAATTGGCTCGGTAATTCTACGGCATCCCATTGCACACCGTTGATACCTGAAACGGATAAATAATCCACTTTTGTTAACATGTGATGCAAGCCGTGACCAAATTCATGAAATAAAGTAATGACTTCATCATGGCTTAATAAGGCTGGGTTGTCGTTGGCAGGGGGGGTAAAGTTACAGGTCAGGTAGGCGACAGGTGTTTGCAGACCGTCGGGACCGTTTTTACGTGAGATGCAATCATCCATCCAAGCACCACCGCGTTTGTTTGGACGTGCGTATAAGTCCAAGTAGAATTTACCCCGTAACGCGTTTTCCTGATCGTATATTTCAAAAAAACGAACATCGGAATGCCAGCGATCGAAGTTACTAATTTCATTAATGGTTAGGCCATAGAGTTTATTGACTACCGTAAATAAACCGGGAATGACGCGTGTGATCGGGAAGTAGTTACGTATTTCTTCTTGCGATAGTTTAAGTCGCTGTTGGCGCATTTTTTCTGAGAAATAGTTGATATCCCAAGCGTTAAGATTATCTGCGTTGTACTCTTGTGTTGCAAATTGTTGTAGTTCATCGAAATCTGTTTGCGCTTGTTCCTTTGATTTGTGTGCAAGGTTTTCTAAGAAATCGATGACTTGCTGCGGGGTGTCAGCCATTTTAGTGGCCAGTGATAATTCGGTATAATTATTAAAACCTAAGAGCTGTGCTTTTTCATGCCGGAGTGCTAACAGGTTATCCATGATCTTAGTATTATCCCATTGAGTTGTATCTGGGTTAACATCAGATGCTCGGGTTACAAAAGCTGTATAGACTTCTTGGCGCAGTGCCGGGTTATCCGCATAAGTCATAATAGCCAGATAACAAGGGAAGTCTAAGGTCAACACCCAGCCTGAAAGGTTATCTGTTTCAGCCGTTGTTTTTGCTAAGGTACGGGTGGTTTCGGGGATGCCGGCAAGTAGCGTTTCATCTTGGATATGTTTTTTCCAAGCATGGGTTGCATCAAGAACATTTTCCTCAAATTTGCTCGATAATTTTGAAAGTTCTTGGTTGATCTCTCGGTAACGACATTGTTGTTCTGGATTAAGGTTAATGCCAGAGAGTTCAAAATCACGTAATGCATTTTGAATGGTTTTTTGTTGGCCTTGATTTAACCTAGAGAAGTCAGGGCTATTTGAAATTTCAGAATAGGCATTATAGAGCGCTTTATTTTGGCCCATTTCTGTTGAGTACTGGCTGAGCTTGGGTAGACAAGCATTATACGCTTCCCGAATGTCGTTATTATTAACGACGGAATTGATATGACTGACAGGGGACCATGCTTTGTTGAGGCGGTCTTCAGTTTTCTCAATAGGATCAACAAGATTTTCCCAACTAAAAGGTTCTGTTATCTGCGTTTTTATTTTAACAATAGCACGGCATTCTTCCAGTAAGTGATCAATAGCAGGCTCAATATGGCTGGGTTTTATTGCTGAAAAAGGAGGGAGTGTACCTGAGGTCAGTAACGGGTTGTTCATAATTTATTTTTGCGTTAATTATAATAGGGGCTTTGCTTTAGCCGGATTCTTGTTAGGA
>DTSI01000108.1 GCA_012965425.1 Methylococcaceae bacterium | reverse complement strand
TATTGTAAAAAGTTATTAATGTAACGCCGTGCACTGTTAGCGTATGGCACGGCGTTAATGGTTGTAAAAAAATGAATGACGAGATCTTGACTAGGTGTGATGAGGGTTGTTATTCCAGAGAAAAACCAAGCATGTTGTTATCATCCATCATTTCAAGAATCTTTCCACCGCCACGGGCAACACAGGTTAAGGGATCATTCGCAATCAGGACGGGGAGTCCTGTTTCTTCGGCAATAAGTCGATCAATATCTTTTAACAGGGCACCGCCACCGGTTAGGACAATGCCGCGTTCAGCAACATCGGCGCCTAGTTCGGGTGGCGTTTGTTCCAGTGCAACCTTTACAGCGCCCACGATGCCGGCTAGTGGTTCTTGCAGGGCTTCTAACATTTCATTACTGTTTAGGGTGAAACTTCTAGGAATACCCTCGGCTAAGTTGCGGCCTTTAACTTCAATTTCGGAAATTTCATTGGCAGGGTAGGCTGTGCCGATTTCTTGCTTAATGCGTTCAGCCGTGGCTTCGCCAATTAAGGTGCCGTAGTTACGTCGAACATAATTTATAATGGCTTCATCGAAGCGGTCACCGCCAATACGTACGGAGGCCGAGTAGACGATACCATTTAAGGAAATGACGGCAACCTCAGAGGTACCGCCGCCAATATCAAGAACCATAGAACCTTGTGGTTGATCGACAGGTAGACCTGCGCCGACTGCGGCAGACATGGGTTCTTCAACCAAATAGACTTCGCGAGCACCCGCCATAGACGCTGATTCACGGATAGCGCGGCGTTCAACTTGTGTTGAGCCGCAAGGAACACAGACTAAGATCCGGGGACTGGGGCGTAATAGTTTATTTTCATGTACTTTCTCAATAAAAAACCGCAACATGCGTTCAGTAACGGCAAAATCAGCAATAACACCGTCTTTAAGCGGTCGGATAGCAGTAATGTTTCCCGGAGTCCGGCCTAACATAGCTTTGGCATCAGCCCCCACAGCAGCAATAAATTTATTACCGCGTGCCCGGTCTTCCTTAATGGCGACAACGGACGGCTCATTGAGAACAATTCCTTGTTCTGGAATATAAATAAGCGTATTCGCAGTTCCTAAATCAATTGACAGGTCTGAGGAAAATAGTCCGCGTATGCGTTTGAACATCATGTTCTATCCTTGCTAATAAAATATTACTACTTTAACAATCGAGTGGGTATTTGGGCAAGATATCAAGTATTATATTTGCTAAAAGAGATGATATTTTTAGTTCATGGAGTAGTAAATGGCGTTAACGACAGAAGAAGTTAATAAAATTGCATATTTGGCGCGACTTGGGATTGACGAACAAGATGTGGACAGTTACGCAAAAGAACTTTCTGGAATTTTAAATTTAGTGGAGCAAATGAGTTCAGTGAACACGGAACAGGTAACTCCGATGGCACATCCAATGGATCAAGTTCAACGTCTGAGAGTGGATGAAGTCACAGAAGCAGATCAGCGGGCATTATTTCAGGCCCAAGCGCCTGACGTTGAAGCAGGCCTGTATTTAGTGCCTAAAGTCATTGATTAGTGAGGAGTTTTGGAATTTATGCATAATCAAACGATCGCTGAATTGGCTAAAGGCCTTCAGGCGGGAGAATTCTCGAGTCAGGAATTAACAAAAGCGCACTTGGCGCGAATCAAGCAACACCGTGAGTTGAATTGTTTTATTACGGTGACCGAAGTTGAAGCCATGGCGCAGGCTAAAATGGCTGACCAATTAATTAGCGACGGAACAGCAGGTCCTTTAACGGGTATTCCGCTCGCACATAAGGATATTTTTTGTACGCAGGGAATTAAAACCAGTTGTGGCTCTAAAATGCTGGATAATTTTCAGGCCCCTTATAATGCCACCGTGATTGAGCGATTTAATCAAGCCGGTGCCGTGACTTTAGGCAAATTAAATATGGATGAGTTCGCCATGGGGTCATCCAATGAAACCAGTTTTTTTGGTCCGGTTAAAAACCCTTGGGATCTATCGGCTGTGCCGGGTGGTTCTTCAGGCGGTTCGGCTTGTGCGGTAGCGGCGCGTTTAGCTGTTGGGGCCAGCGGTACTGATACCGGAGGCTCTATTCGTCAACCGGCTGCTTTTTGCGGTATTACCGGTTTGAAGCCGACCTATGGGCGGGTGTCGCGTTACGGCATGATTGCCTTTGCTTCCAGTCTTGATCAAGGCGGTCCCATGACGCGAACAGCAGAGGATGCGGCATTAATGTTGCAAACAATGGCGGGGTTTGATTCGCGGGATTCAACCAGTGTCGATAAACCGGTGCCGGATTATTCTAAGGGCTTAAATGACTCATTGGCAGGGCTTAAGATAGGGCTGCCTAAAGAGTTCTTTGG
>DTSI01000107.1:8713-25557 GCA_012965425.1 Methylococcaceae bacterium | reverse complement strand
CCAGATGAAAGGGCTTCTAATGGCTGAGTAATCGGCGTTGGGAACTAGCAATTAATGCGCACCTATCAGCTTGGTTTAAGGGAGTTTTTTACAGTGGAGATGCAATGGTTTGGGTAGATTATGCACTGCTTGGGTTGGTTGCTATTTCTTCGGTTATTGGGTTATTTAGAGGGCTGACGCGGGAAGCCTTATCCTTGGTTAGTTGGGGTAGCGGTATTTGGATTGGTTTGAATTACAGTCGAGACTTAGCGGTATTATTAACCCAATGGATTGAATACCCCTCTATTAGAATGGCCGTGTCTTTTGTTGTGTTGCTTTTGCTAACCTTATTGGTGGGTGGTCTTGTCGGTTATTTGTTAGGTGTTTTAGTTAAAAAAACCGGGCTGACCGGAACCGATCGTTTTTTAGGCATGGTGTTTGGTATTGCGCGTGGCATTTTAGTGGTAACAGTAGTGATTGTTTTGGCAGGGTTGACGCCGCTCCCGCAAGATTCTTGGTGGCGAGAATCGCAGTTAATACCGCCGTTTCAGTCAGTCGCGGAGTGGTTTCGTGGTTATTTACCTCAAGGTCTTGCGGGTTATGTGGACTATGGCTAGTCTTTTCGCGAAAGATAACTTAAATTAATTTTTACAGATTAAGGTTGATGAATTATGTGTGGTATTGCTGCAATTGTTTCCCACAAAAATGTAAATCAGGAATTATATGATGCGCTCACTGTACTTCAACACCGAGGACAGGATGCAGCGGGTATAGCAACCTATGAGAGTGGTCGGCTGTTTCTACGTAAAGAGAATGGTTTAGTGCGTGATGTTTTCAAAACGCAACATATGTTGAAGTTACCCGGTTCGATGGGTATCGCTCACGTACGCTACCCTACAGCAGGCTGTTCTAGTTCTGCTGAATCGCAACCGTTTTATGTTAACTCCCCCTTTGGTATTACGTTAGCCCACAACGGTAATTTGACGAATGCACGGGCATTGAAAAAAGACTTGTTTGCTGAAGATCAACGTCATATTAATACTGAATCAGATTCGGAAGTAATTCTTAATGTTTTTGCCAATGCCCTACAGTTACAAGGCAAAACACGGTTAACGGTTGAGGATATTTTTGCTGCGGTCTCAGAAGTGCATCAACGTTGCCGGGGTGCTTACGCCGTCGTTGCAATGATTACGGGTTTTGGGATTGTGGGCTTTAGAGACCCGAACGGGATTCGTCCGGTTGTTTTTGGTGAGCGAGAGAGTGAAGAGGGTTTGGAGTATATGATTGCTTCTGAAAATGTAGCGCTAGATGCATTGAGTTTCAAGCTTACTCGCGATATTAAGCCCGGTGAGGCTGTGTTTATTGAACGTTCTGGGGTGTTGCATACGGCGCAATGCGCTGATCCCAAAAAGATAGATCATGCGCCTTGTATCTTTGAGTTTGTCTATTTTGCGCGCCCTGATTCTATGATTGATAATATTTCTGTGTATAAAGCACGGTTACGAATGGGTGAGAAATTAGCAGAAAAAATAAAACGAGAATGGATTGATCATGATATTGATGTGGTGATGCCTATACCTGATACCAGTCGGACAGCCGCTATTATGGTGGCATCCAAATTAAAGGTAAAGTTTCGTGAAGGCTTTATCAAAAATCGTTATATCGGCCGGACTTTTATTATGCCGGGTCAAAAAATGCGTGAGAAATCAGTGCGCCAAAAATTAAATGCAATTAAATTAGAGTTTGAGGGGAAAAATGTCCTTTTAGTGGATGATTCAATTGTTCGAGGGACCACATCAGCTCAGATTATTGAAATGGCACGCGATGCCGGTGCAAAAAATGTTTATTTTTCATCGGCATCGCCACCGGTTCGTTACCCGAATGTTTATGGCATAGACATGCCTTCAGTTTCTGAACTGATTGCACATGAGCGTACTGAAGCCGAAATTCAGGAAGTCATCGGTGCAGATAGATTGTTTTATCAAGACCAAGACGATTTAATTGCAGCCGTGGGGCAAGGTAATAAAGAGATTAAGCATTTTGATGCCTCTTGTTTTAGTAACATCTATGTGACCGGTGATATTAATGCTGAATACTTGGCCGGTTTGGAGGCTTTGCGAAATGATGATGCGCAAATGAAAAAAGGCACAGAAAGTTTTGTTATTGAAATCTAAGTGTTGATTTTTTGTGGATCATATGAATAAGTTAGAGTGAAATTTTAGGTTAGTGAGCGATAAACGTATGAAATCATCAGATTGGAATGACTATTCCTTCGAAACACAAGCCATAAGATCTGGGCATGAAAGAACACATGAAGATGAGCACAGTGTGCCTATTTTTACGACCTCAAGTTACGTCTTTGCCAGTGCAGCAGAAGCCGCTGAACGATTCTCTGGTAATCAGCCAGGTAATATTTATTCTCGTTTTACTAATCCAACGGTTAATGTTTTTCAAGAGCGGTTAGCATTGCTGGAAGGCGGTGAACGTTGTTTGGCATTTTCATCGGGGATGGCCGCTATTATGGCGGTGGGTATGGGCTTGTTAAAGGCCGGTGATCACGTTGTTAGCTCTCGAAGTATTTTTGGAAATTCAGTTTTAATGTTCCAGAATTTTTTTGGGAAATTTGGGGTGGTCACTGATTTTGTTGATCTCACTGATTTATCTGCATGGGAACGCGCCATTAGACCGGAAACACAATTCTTATTCTTGGAAACGCCGTCAAATCCAATGATGGAGATTGCAGATATTAAGAGGTTAGCCGAATTAGCACATGCGCATGATATTTTATTGATTGTAGACAATGTTTTTTGTACACCTGTTTTACAAAAGCCGCTTGAATTAGGCGCTGATGTTGTTGTGCATTCAGCGACCAAGTATTTAGATGGCCATGGACGTTGTGTCGGCGGTGCGGTGATTGCCAGTGATGAACTAATTGAAAAAGCTATCTATCCGTTTCTCAGAACCGGGGGGTCAACACTGAGTCCTTTTAATGCTTGGGTTTTTATATCAGGGCTGGAAACGTTAGCGCTTCGTATGAAAACCCATTGTGAAAATGCGCAAGCATTAGCGGTGTGGCTGGAGGGGCAAGCGGCTGTGAAACGCGTGTTTTATCCGGGTCTGACATCCCACCCGCAGCATGAATTAGCGCTACAGCAGCAGGCTGGTTTTGGCGGCGTTGTCAGTTTTGAATTGAACGCCGGACAAGCTAAGGCTTGGGAGTTAATTGATGCTACGCAGATGTTATCAATTACCGCTAATTTGGGCGATGTTAAAACCACCATCACACATCCGGCATCCACCACGCATAGTCGATTGACTCCGGAGGCGCGGGCAGAGGCTGGAATTAGTGATGGCTTATTGCGGATATCGGTCGGATTGGAAAATATAGCCGATATCAAGAAAGATTTGAGCCGGGGCTTGTAAGCGGGCGAGGTCAAAAAGGCGTTTCTTAGACGGGGCTGAGTAGTGCGTCGAGTTTATTGTTGATTTCAAGCGTATAGAGATCGTCAAAGCCGCCAATATGTTGCTTGCCAATAAATATCTGCGGCACGGTTCTTCTTTTAGTTTGTGTCATTATTTCATGACGTAATTCTGGGTGTTTATCAAGATTGACCTCATCAAAATGTGCACCTTTTTGGGTGAGTAGGCGTTTGGCCATGGTGCAATAGGGACAGATTGTTGACGTATAGATAAGGACGTTGGATTGCTTCATGGTTTTTATTGCGTTAAGTGTTGGGCGATTTTTGGTATAACAGCTCTGGCGGCTGCAAGGTATTTTATCAGATCAAGCCCTGCTTTTTCCAGTGTTGAACCAAATGAAACAATGCCATCTTGATGGCCTAGCATTGCAAAAGTGCCGCTGTCACCTAATTGTCCGGTGATAAAGAGTTGTTCGACGGCAAGGGCCATTTCAGGGGTTCCGTAAGGGATATTCGCAGCGGTACAAGGTAGCTTAAGAGCTTGTGTGGCGTGCCATATTTCAGGGCTATGGGCATGGATAATGGCTTTTATGGTTGGCTTGACAGCATAAATCATGGCTTCTGAAGAAGGTTTACAAAGGCCGAGTGCTGTCATTGTATTTTTTTGTATATGGGCCGTTACAATACCGCAGTATTGTTCTGGAGCCAGCGTTTCTTCCCATCCGGTTTGTGTTCCTGAAATAATAAATTGTATCGTTGGGCTGGTGATAACTTGACTGATATTACCAAATCCCAAGCCCTGGTAACGGGTAGGGTCTTGACCAATAATACCCAATTGGTAGGCAATTGTTCGCCAGACGTTGATTTGGGTCAAATCACCGGACGTTAATGGTAAAGGCTTTTGGATATGTGTTACTTGGTACTTAATGACCCCTTCTTGATTAGGCATAGTGTGAATAGTGGCGTTAAAAAAGTTAATTAGGGCAAAGTACGATAAAATAACCATTGTACGGTAATTTTTTGTTTAGGCGTGGGTGCTATAGTTTATGAGATGTCCTTTTTGTTCTGCGCAAGATACCAAAGTGATCGATTCGCGCTTTGCAAACGAGGGCGATCAAGTGCGTCGGCGACGCGAATGTGCGACTTGTAAGGAACGCTTTACTACTTATGAAGTTGCTGAATTAAATTTGCCGCGGTTGGTTAAGAACAACGGTACGCGTGTGCCTTTTGATGAGGCAAAATTACGATCCGGCATGTTAAAAGCACTGGAGAAACGTCCGGTCGATAGTGAGCGTATTGAACTAGCCGTTTCTAGCATTAAGAAAGAACTCATTTTGAAAGGTGAAAGAGAATTCCCAACCCGTGAAGTCGGGGAGTTAGTGATGCAAGCATTAAGTAAGTTAGATCATGTTGCCTTTGTCCGGTTTGCTTCCGTTTATCGGAGTTTTCAGGATGTTAATGAATTTACCAAGGTTATAGAAAACCTGAAAAAATAACATGACCCTACCAACGGATGAAGTTTTTATGGCGCAAGCGTTGAAACTTGCGCAGAAAGGCATTTTCACAACGGCGCCAAATCCGCGTGTGGGTTGTGTGATTGTTCGTGATCAACAGGTAATAGCGGAGGGTTGGCATCAATTTGCAGGGGGGGCGCATGCTGAAATTATGGCTTTGCAGAGCGGTGGAAATGTTACTGGAGCGACGGTTTATGTCAGTCTTGAGCCTTGTTGTCATACGGGTCTAACACCGCCCTGTAGTCAGGCGTTAATTCGGGCCGGCGTGAGTCGTGTTGTGGTTGCAATGACTGACCCTAACCCAAGAGTTGCGGGGCGTGGAATAGCGCAATTAGAGGCAGCCGGTATAAAAACGGACACCCATGTATTAGCCGGCGAGGCTGAATATATTAACCGGGGTTTTATAGCGAGGATGCAAACGCGAAAGCCATTTGTTGTTGCTAAACTGGCGGCTAGTCTAGATGGACGCACGGCGATGGCTTCGGGGGAAAGTCAATGGATTACATCGGCACAATCACGCTTAGATGTTCATCGGTTAAGAGCGGGGAGTTCGGCTGTTTTAACAGGAATAGCAACTGTTATTGCCGATGACCCTTTGTTAACAGCACGATTGCCCGGTGTTGAATTAAAGCAGCCGGTGCGAGTGGTATTGGATTCGACCTTGAAAATACCGATAACAGCCGCTTTATTAACCGGACAAGCTGAAACCTGGGTTTTTACGGTTGCTGAGGATGTGAGTCGAAAAAATAATTTGGAAGCATTGGGGGTCAAGGTGTTTACGTTGCCGGCAACTGAGCAAGGGCGTGTTGATCTTAAGGCCGCATTAGCGTTGTTAGCCGAGCGTCAAATTAATCAACTCTTGGTGGAAGCAGGGCCGACTTTAAACGGTGCTTTTTTAGAACAGGATCTGGTTGATGAGTGGTGTGTTTATCTTGCGCCAAGTATTTTGGGCGATGCAGGGCGAGGCTTATTTCATCTGCCTGGCTTAAAAGCAATGAAAGATAAAGTGACACTGTCATTACAATCGATAAGACAGATAGGTCCTGATATTAAATTAACATATAAAAAATAAAAATGTTCACAGGTATTATTTTAGCAATAGGGAAGGTTGAGCGTATAGAAGCGCTGGGGGGGGATTATCAACTTACGTTTAACACCGGTCAATTATCACTTGATGATGTTAATATAGGTGACAGTATTGCCGTTAATGGTGTTTGTTTAACAGCCGTTGAGTTAACAGCGAATTCGTTTAGTGCGGATGTTTCTAGAGAAACGTTGTCAAGGACTACATTGGGCCAGATTAAGCCGGGTTCTTCGGTTAATTTGGAATTGGCTTTAGCGCCTACAACGCGCTTAGGCGGGCATTTTGTCAGTGGCCATGTGGATGCTCTCGGGACTGTTTTACGAAAAGAGCAAGATGGGCGTTCTTTCCGGTTTGATATTAAAGTGCCGCAAACACTGGGGCGTTATATTGCAGAAAAAGGATCCATTTGTATTGATGGGATTAGTTTGACGGTTAATCAGGTAGCGGGCGAAACTTTTTCAGTCAATATTGTTCCGCACACGTTGTCGATGACAACATTAGGGGCAATAGCTATTGGGGATACCGTTAATATTGAGGTGGATGTGTTGGCGCGTTATCTTGAGCGACTTATTCAGGGAGACCAGAGCGTAAGTGATGATTCAAAAATTACTGCATTATTAAATAATGCAGGGTTTATTAAAGGATAGTTATGAATTCTATAGACGATATAATTGAGGATCTGAAAAACGGTAAAATGGTAGTCATTTTGGATGACGAAGACCGTGAAAATGAGGGTGATTTATTAATTGCAGCCTCTAAAGTCCGCGCGGAAGATATCAATTTCATGGCGCGTTATGGGCGTGGTCTGATTTGTTTAACCATGACCCGGGAGCGCTGTCACCAATTACGCTTGCCGTTAATGGTTAACGAGAATAAAACAGCGCACTCAACTAATTTCACCGTTTCCATTGAGGCGGCCACAGGAGTGACTACGGGGATTTCAGCGGCAGACAGGGCGCATACGGTTCGTACGGCTGTGGCTAAGAATGTTCAACCCGATGATTTAGTGCAGCCAGGACATATATTTCCCTTGATGGCGCAATCAGGGGGCGTGTTAAAAAGAGCTGGCCATACCGAAGCTGGGTGTGATTTAGCACAGTTAGCCGGTCTCGAACCTTCTTCAGTTATTGTTGAAATTCTTAATGAAGATGGTTCAATGGCGAGGAAGCCTGACTTGGAATTGTTTGCACGTGAGCACGATTTAAAGATAGGGACTATTGCTGATTTAATTCACTATCGTATTCAAAACGAGCATACGTTGGAGCGGATTAGTGAGTGTCAGTTTCCAACTGAGTTTGGTGATTTTAGGCTCTATGCTTATCAAGACAGCCATGATAACAAACTGCATCTGGCTTTAGCTTTGGGTGATGTTTCCGGGGACGACCCCGTTCTGGTGCGTGTTCATGGGCGTAGTGTTTTAAATGATATCTTCGCGGGTAAACGTGGCGGTTCAAGTATAACTATTAGAGATGCAATGGCGAAAATTGCCGAAGAAGGGCGAGGTGTATTAGTGATTGTTCGTCAAGAAGAAGATAATAAGTCTTTGGTGGAGCTTGTTCATCAATATAATATGGAAGACCATGGGGTGGTTTTGAATGTTGCTGCAAATGATCAGTCTGATGATTGGCGAAACACGGGGACCGGCGCTCAAATTTTAGCAGATCTAGGTGTTCACAAACTGAAGGTTTTAGGCGGTCAGAAAAAATATTTGGGGCTGTCTGGTTTTGATTTGGAAGTGATTGAATATATAAATTAATTTTTTAGAGAAGGTTATGGCAACAATTAAAACGTATGAAGGCAATTTGGTGATTCGGGCAGCCAAAGTATGCTTGGTGGTTTCTAGGTTTAATGGTTTTATTGTGGAACACCTGGAAGCCGGCGCTATTGATGCGTTGGTCAGGCACGGTTCTGACCGTGATGATATTACCGTGGTGCGGGTGCCCGGTGCTTTTGAACTGCCTCTGGCTGTCCAAAAGGTCGCTAAAATGCAACAATTTGATGCTATTATCGCATTAGGTGCTGTGATTCGTGGCGGGACGCCACATTTTGAATATGTAGCGGGGGAGTGCGTTAAAGGGATTTCAATGGTTTCTTTGCAGCAAAATGTTCCGGTCAGTTTTGGTGTTTTGACAGTTGATACGATTGAGCAGGCTATTGAACGTGCAGGGACTAAAGCGGGCAATAAGGGTGCTGAAGCCGCATTATCAGTGATTGAAATGATTAGTTTATTTAAATCTTTAGAGAAAGTATGAGTCAAGCAAGAACGAATGCACGTAAAACTGTGGTCCAGGCCTTGTATCAATGGCAAATGACGGGTGTTTCTGTTATTGAGATTGAGCGGCAGTTTAAAGAAGCAGACCGGCTTAAAAATGTACAGCGGAGTTATTTTTCTGAGTTGTTGCGGGGTGTCCCTAAACAGTTAGCCGTAATAGATCAGGCGCTTGACGAGTTCGTTGATCGACCGGTTGCTAAAATAGATCCGGTGGAGCGAGCTATTTTAAGGATGAGTATTTTTGAATTGCTTAATCGCCTAGATATTCCATACCGTGTTATTTTGAATGAAGCGGTGTCTTTGTCGAAGTTATACGGAGCTGAGGACGGCTATAAGTATATTAATGGTGTGTTGGATAAAATTGCACACCGTTATCGGTCGGCTGAAGTCACAATGACCAAGAACAGACGTTAGTTGGGTGGGATTGTCTGAATTTTCAATTATTGAACGTTTCTTTACGCCTAAAAGTTATAAGCATTCGCAAGTTCAGTTAGGGGTGGGTGATGATTGTGCCGTGCTGGGTATGGCAGAAGATTTCGAATGGGTGGTGACGGTTGATACCATGGTGGAAGGGGTTCACTTTTTTCCGAATACACAGCCGGAATTTTTGGCGCACAAATTGATAGCCGTTAATTTAAGTGATTTATCAAGCATGGGAGCACGACCTGTTGCTATCACTTTGGCCTTAACGTTGCCGGCGCTTGATGAGGATTGGTTGCAGCGTTTTTCTGATCGTTTGTTTCAATTAACTGATCGCTTTGAAGTGGATTTAATCGGCGGTGATACTACTTCGGGGTCCTTGACCTTAACGCTACAGGCTATGGGGTTGGTTCCTAAGGGGGGGGCATTATGCCGGCATCAGGCAAAGGTTGGGGATTTGATTTATATGACTGGGTTCTTAGGTGATGCTGGGCTCGGTCTTAAAGTGGTGCAAGGTTATTACTTAGCAGATAGTCAGTCTGTTTTAAATCGGTTTCATTGCCCTGACCCCAGAGTGGTTATTGGGTCAATTATTTTGCCTTATGCTAATGCCTGTATTGATATATCGGATGGCTTATTGTCAGATTTAAGTCATGTTTTAAAAAAAAGTAGGGTGGGTGCAAATTTATATTGGGAACAGTTGCCGTTATCCTCTCAAGTCAGAAGCTATATTGATGAAACTAATGATTGGAAAATGCCGCTTAATGGTGGGGATGATTATGAGTTATGTTTTACAGTGAGTCCTGAAAATCAACAGAAACTAGAAAGTTGCCTGTCTGAGCAGCCTGTTATGTGTAGTCAGATTGGTGTTGTTGAAGCGGGCGATGGCTTATTTTTAACGAAGTCTGGGGTTAGAGAATCAGTTGTAGCGGCGGGCTTCATGCACTTTGGGTGAAATATGGAGATTGGTAAGAATAAATTAACGGCTTATCAAATTATGACAGATTGGCGGTTGTTTCTGGCTTTTGGCTTTGGTTCGGGCTTAAGCCCTAAGGGGCCTGGGACTGCAGGGACACTAGCGGCTATACCGGTTTATCTTTTGTTGTTGGTGTTTGGTGAGCAGGTTTATTTGTTAGCGACACTGCTGATTTGTGTCAGTGGTGTGTGGCTTTGTCAGTATGCTGCCGATAAGTTGGGTGTTCATGATTTTGGCGGAATTGTTTGGGATGAAATTGCGGGGTATTTGGTGACCATGTTATTCGTGCCTTTTTCTTGGGCAGCCGTTTTAATAGGTTTTTTACTATTTCGGTTATTTGATATTTTCAAACCTTGGCCTATTTGCGTTTTAGATAAGGAGTTAGGTGGGGGCTTAGGAATTATGTTAGATGACCTAGTCGCCGGTCTTTTTTCATGGGCTATCCTGATGGGCTTAGTTTGGTTAGGTTTTTTGCAATAATAGGTGCATGCTAACAGTTGTAGCTGGCGTGTTTTAAAGAAGGCGGTTGTGTGTTTATTCGGATTAATTCTTGCTATCAAGATTGTTATAATGTATAGTTACAAATTCAATCGCGGGGTGGAGCAGCTTGGTAGCTCGTCGGGCTCATAACCCGAAGGTCGTAGGTTCAAATCCTGCCCCCGCTACCAAGAAACCCCATTATGGGGTTTTTCTTTTTGTGGTATGTTGTTAACGGGACCGCAAGGGCTAAAAGAAAGAATATTGGGCTTAGTGCCCTTTTTTTATGTGTGATGGTTTTTTTAAATGGGAATATGAAACAGGCACCAAAACATTTGATAGAGTTAATTGAGCCGATTGTTGTGGGGATGGGTTATGAGTGTGTCGGGATTGAATTTAATCCACACCCTACAAACGGTCTGTTAAGAATTTATATTGATACCGAGTCAGGTGTTGTTCTTGATGATTGTACGCGTGTGAGTCGTCAGGTCAGTGGTGTTTTAGATGTCGAAGACCTAATTAAAACAGTTTATCAGTTAGAAGTGTCATCACCCGGTGCTGAGCGACCTTTATTTAAGGTTGAGCATTTTCAGCGTTTTATAGGTCAGAAGGTACAGGTTAATTTGTTTGTTCCGATCGAAAAAAGAAGAAAAATTATTGGTTTCATCATTTCAGCTGATGATGAGAAGATCGTAATTGATGATGAAGATCATCAGTTTGATATTCCTGTTAAATCAATTAGTAAGGCTAATTTAGTCGCTGACTTTTCGATCCAAAAAGGATGATACGTTAAATGAGTAAAGAAATATTATTAGTGGTTGATGTTGTTTCTAATGAGAAAGATATTGAAAAAGAAGATATATTTGAGGCCTTAGAGTTAGCGCTAGAAGCAGCTACAGTTAAGAAAAATGGTGGCAAAATTAAGGCGCGCGTGGTGATTGATAGAGCAACTGGTGAATATGAGACCTTTCGTTGCTGGGAGGTTGTCGCTTTGAATGATGAGGGCATTGCGCTGGAAAATTCAGAGGTTGAAATAACGTTGGAAGAGGCGATTAAAGGACAGCCTGATATTCAAGTGGGCGATCATGTTCTAGAAGCTATCAACTCTGTTGAGTTTGGACGTATTGCCGCGCAAGCAGCAAAACAGGTAATTATTCAGAAGGTTCGGGAAGCCGAACGGCGTAAAATTGTCGAGGCTTATAAAGATCGAAAGGGAGAATTGATTACCGGTGTTGTAAAACGATTGGAGCGTGGGGGCGTATTATTGGATTTGGGTGGTAATGTTGAAGCTCAAGTTAGCCGTGAAGATATGATTCCTCGAGAATCTTTTCGGATTGGTGACCGGGTGAGAGGGTATTTGAAGGATGTCCGCTCTGAAACGCGGGGGCCGCAACTCTTTATTAGTCGTTCAGCACCTGAATTAATTAAAGTCTTATTTCAATTAGAAGTTCCTGAAATTGGTGATGGTGTTATTGAAATCGTAGCAGCAGCACGAGACCCAGGATCGAGAGCTAAAATAGCGGTTAGAAGTTTGGATCCTCGCTTAGATCCTATTGGGTCATGTGTCGGCATGCGGGGGTCACGGGTTCAGGCTGTTTCTAATGAATTAGCCGGTGAACGTGTTGATATAATTTTATGGGATGAAAATATGGCCCAGTTTGTCATTAATTCAATGTCGCCTGCTGAGATTAGTTCAATTGTAGTTGATGAAGATTCACATAGTATGAAACTTGCCGTTGCAAATGATAATTTGTCTCAGGCAATCGGGCGAGGTGGCCAGAATGTGCGTTTGGCTTCTGAATTAACAGGTTGGGAACTTAATGTTGTTGATGCAGTTGAGGCCGAGCAAGCAAGTCAAGCTGAAGCGGAGAGTACCAAGCAATTATTTATTGCACAATTAGATGTTGATGAAGACATTGCTGAGATTCTTGTTGACGTTGGTTTTAATAGTGTTGAAGAAATAGCTTTTGTACCCATGAGTGAAATGCTTGAAATAGAAGCGTTTGAGAAAGATCTCGTGGAAGAATTAAGAAACCGTGCCAAAGATGCAGTGCTTATTAGTGCGATTGCAGTCGAAGAGAAAATTGAGACCAGTGAGCCTGACGACGACCTGTTGAATATGGATGGTATGGATAAAGAGTTGGCTTATGATTTAGCCAAGAAGGAAATAGTGACCATGAATGACTTAGCTGAGTTATCTATTGATGATTTGTTGGTTTTTAATGGGATGGATGAGAAACGTGCTGGAGAGTTAATTATGAAAGCGCGTGAACCGTGGTTTGTAGAGGATGCCAGCGAATAGGAGTTTGAGGATATGAGTGATATTACAGTAAAAAACTTAGCTGAAGTTGTTGGTATTCCTGTTGATCGATTAATACTGCAATTGAAAGATGCTGGAATAAATGTGAAGTTGGCTGATGAGTCATTAACTGAAGATCAGAAGTTTACTTTGTTGGGGCATTTAAGGAAGCGTCACGGGAAGCCTGATGATGAGAATTCGCCAAGTCGTGTCACATTGAAGCGACGATCTGTCAGTAAATTAAAACTGGGACAGGGCCCTGGAAAGTCAGATAAAACAGTTAGTATTGAAGTGCGTAAGAAAAAAACTTATGTTAAACGCAGTGAAGTGGATACAGCCGAGTTATTGGATGAGAAAATTCAGGCACAAAATGCCTTAGAGCAACAGCGTATTGAAATAGCGGCAGAAGAACATGCTCGATTAGAAAAAGATCGAGTGTGGGCGGAGGAGCAAGCTCAATTAGAAAAAGATCGACTCAAAGCAGAAGAAATAAAAAAACAAGAAGCAGATGAGCATCAATTACATTTAGATTCCCAAGCGCATTTGAAGCATGAAGAAGATAAACGGCGGCAGGAGATGCTTAAACAAAAAGCAGATAAAGAACGTTTGGTAGAGCAGGAAGAAGCCAAAAGAAAATCAGAACAGGAAGAGAGAAAAGCGAAAGAGGTCGATACGAAAAGCAATGATCCTGTGGGGGGGGCGGCTCGAAAGCAATCGCAACCAACGCGTGTGGGTGCCAAAAAGTTTCCTGCTGTTAAAAGAGGTAAGGGCGGTATTAAACGTCAAAAAGGATCAGGGAAAAACCGGCAAAAAGATGTTAATGTATCAAATAATCAACATGGATTCGAAAAACCGACTGTCCTGGTAGCAAAAGAAGTTGCAATACCTGAGCATATTATTGTTTCTGAGTTAGCACAGCGGTTAAGTATTAAAGCGGCCGATGTTATTAAGCAAATGATGAAACTTGGCATCATGGCAACGATCAATCAGAGTATTGATCAAGATACGGCTGTTATTATTGTGGAGGAGTTAGGGCATAAAGCCATTTTGCAAAATGAAGATGATATTGAGACTTTTGTTTTAGGTCTTGATGCTGAGGAGTTGCGCGAGAGTCACACAAGAGCTCCCATCGTTACGATTATGGGGCATGTGGATCATGGTAAAACCTCATTGCTTGATTATATAAGAAAATCTCGCGTTGCAGATGGAGAAGCCGGTGGCATAACGCAGCATATAGGAGCCTATCAAGTAGTCACCGATCATGGTGCTGTGACCTTTCTTGATACACCCGGGCATGCGGCTTTTACTGCCATGCGTGCAAGAGGTGCGCAAGTGACTGATGTCGTCATTATTGTCGTCGCTGCAGATGATGGGGTTATGCCGCAAACTAAAGAAGCTGTTGAGCATGCTAAAGCGGCTGATGTTCCTATTATAGTTGCGATTAATAAAATGGATAAGCCTGCCGCTGACCCTCAACGGGTTATGCAGGAATTAGCAACGATTGATGTTGTTCCTGAGGATTGGGGCGGTACGGTTCAGTTTATTCAAGTATCTGCCAAGACCGGAGAGGGTGTAGACAATCTGATTGAGGCATTGATACTGCAATCTGAAATTCTCGAGCTTGCAGCACCTGTTGAAGGTATTGCCTCTGGGTTTGCCATTGAGGCTCGTTTAGATAAAGGACGAGGACCGGTAGCGACCGTTCTCGTGCAAAAAGGAACCCTTGAAAAAGGCCAGATTGTCTTATGTGGCAGCGAGTATGGTCGGATCAGGAATATGCATGATGAGTCGGGGAAAGTGGTCAAGTTAGCGGGACCTTCAGTTCCTGTCGAAATTGTTGGTTTGTCAGGAGCGCCGACTGCCGGTGAACACTTTATCGTAGTAACGAATGAAAAATCCGCGCGTGAATTAGCAGAGCATCGTGCCGAAAAATTAAAATCTAATAAACTAGCAGCTCAACAAGCTACAAAATTAGAGGAGGTCTTTTCTCGGATGGCTGCAGGCGATACGACGACCTTAAATTTGGTTATTAAGGCGGATGTGCATGGTAGCTTGGAGGCATTAAAAGAGTCGCTTACTAAGCTTTCAAATGATGAGGTAAAAGTTAAAGTTGTCTATGGCGGTGTGGGAGGTATTAATGAAGGAGATGCGAATTTGGCATTGGCTTCTGATGCTATCGTTATTGGCTTTAATGTTCGTGCAGATGCAACCGCACGTAAACTTATTACTGAGAAAGGTATTGATCTTCATTATTACAGCATTATTTATGATGTCATTGATGAAGTTAAGAAATCGATCAGTGGTTTATTATCGCCAGAAATTAAAGAGCAGATTGTTGGCATTGCAGAAGTTAGAGATGTTTTCCGCTCACCTAAGTTAGGTGCCATTGCTGGTTGCATGGTTATTGAGGGGATTGTTAGACGTAATTTACCTATCCGCGTCTTACGCGATAATATTGTGATTTATGAAGGTCAATTAGAATCATTACGTCGATTTAAAGATGACATACAAGAAGTCAAATCCGGCATGGAATGTGGTATTGGTGTCAAAAATTATAACGATGTTAAAAGCAATGATTATATTGAGGTTTTTGAGCGTATCGAAGTTAGACGAGAGATTTAAGTTACATGGCTAGAGAGTTTGCGCGTAATGCTAGGGTTTCATCACAGTTACATAAGGAGTTGGCAATTGTGATGCAAACTGTGATGAAGGACCCTCGGTTGGGGTTTGTAACGGTGAGTGATGTTGAAGTCAGCAGAGACTTAGCAATTGCTAAAATTTATGTATCACTGTTCGATACCGATGCTAAAGAGGTTGCAGAAAAAATGGCTATTTTAACGGATGCGGCTAACTATATCCGTCTGGAAGTGGGTAAAAGAATGAAGATGCGCCGAGTGCCGCATTTGAAGTTTTTTTATGATGATGCGTTAGAAACCGGAATGCGAATTTCTAAATTATTAGATGGCAATGATACCGAAGGATTAGAGTAACATTCATGGGAAGACGGCGTAAATCTGGTTTGAATGTACATGGGGTGATCCTGTTAGATAAGTCTTCGGGGGTTTCATCTAATGGTGCATTGCAAGAGGTCAGGCGGTTATTTAATGCAAATAAAGCGGGTCACACGGGTAGCTTGGACCCATTGGCAACCGGAGTTTTGCCGCTGTGCTTGGGAGAAGCAACTAAAGTTTGTTCTTTTTTATTGAATACGGATAAGCGTTATCAGGCAACGTTATTATTAGGTGTTACGACCGACAGTGGGGATACAGAAGGTAAGGTATTAAGCACAACAGAAGTACCCGATTTATCAGTTGAAGAAATAGAATATTGTTTGTCGGATTTCAGAGGTAATATTAGTCAAGTACCACCGATGTATTCTGCTTTAAAACACCAAGGTAAGCGATTGTATGAATTGGCCAGACAGGGGGAAGTGGTTGATAGAAAGCCACGGGAAGTAGCTATTCATCAGTTAGATTTGTTATCATTAAACTCTCACACATTAGTCTTGGATGTGCGATGCTCTAAAGGGACTTATATTAGAAGTCTTGCTGAGGACATTGGTCGTAAATTGGGTTGTGGGGCAACTATTTCACAATTACGACGACTGTCTGTTGGACATTTAAACATTGACTGTTGTTTTACCATTGAACAATTAAGTTTGCTTAAACAAAGGGATGAATTAGAGCGCTGTTTAATTCCTGCCGACGAGATTTTATCGGATTGGCCGGAAATTGCATTGGATAATGGGCAATGTCAATCTATCCAAAATGGTCAGTCGATTGCGTTGCCTGCGGATGATTCTCAAGGTTTAGTGAGAATGTATTCAGAGGAATTATTTGTTGGTATTGGGCAACTGATACCAACGGGGAAATTAATACCTAAACGATTATTTAATTTTAATTAATAAATTTGTTTTAGGTGCATTAAGCTGCGTGCGGCTTAATGCAATTAGATTTTTCAGATATTTAATACGGTTATAAAATGACAGTATTTATATGTGTAAGTTTTTTCATTGTTTCTGCGCCCTATTGCGGAAAACAATGAAGTTTGAGACGTGTCTTTTGTGAAGTGCGGGCATTCAGTGTCGGTGCTGAACATAAAGATCATACTATTAATAAATTAACCATATAGGGGTTATAAGAAATGCCATTTACAGCAGAACAAAAAAAATCAGTTATTGAAGATTACCAATTATCAACTGGTGACACAGGGTCACCTGAGGTTCAAGTTGCATTATTGACCGCGCATATTACGCATTTATCGACTCATTTTGAGGCCCATAAAAAAGACAATCACTCACGCCGTGGTTTACTGCGTATGGTTAATCAGCGTCGTAAATTACTGGATTATATTAAGCGAAAAGATATTGCATAAAGTTTCTGTGCCACATGAAGTTAAGATGAT
>DTSI01000107.1:8382-8703 GCA_012965425.1 Methylococcaceae bacterium | reverse complement strand
CGAAAAGATATTGCACGTTATCGTTCATTGATTGAGCGATTGGGTTTAAGAAAATAAGTAAAGTTTAATCACGGGATTTGTTTTCAAGTACTCTCAAAATTTAGAGGAAAATTATAGTGACTCATATTCGTAAAGAATTTCAGTATGGTGGAAGAACTGTCAGTATTGAAACAGGAGAAATAGCTCGTCAAGCAGATGGTGCTGTTTTAATTGATATTGAAGGGACATCACTTTTAGTGACGGTTGTGGAAAAAGAAGGTCCGGTTGGCGCTGATTTTTTTCCATTAACGGTTAACTATCAAGAAAAAAATTATGCAACGG
>DTSI01000107.1:0-8372 GCA_012965425.1 Methylococcaceae bacterium | reverse complement strand
TAGGCGGTTTTTTTAAGCGAGAAGGTCGGCCTTCTGAGCAGGAAACGTTACTTTGTCGGTTGATTGATCGTCCGGTTCGGCCCATGTTTCCAAAAGGCTTTACCCATGAGGTTCAAATTATTGCGACAGTGATGTCACTCAATCCTGAAATTGGAACTGAGGTTCCTGCGCTATTAGGTGCATCTGCAGCTTTATCAATTTCAGGTTTACCTTTTAATGGTCCAATATCAGCGGCACGGGTTGGTTATAACAACGGTGAGTTTTTATTAAACCCAACTACGAGTGAATTAGCAGAATCACAATTGGAGTTGGTGGTTGCGGGTACCGAACAAGCAGTTTTAATGGTTGAATCTGAAGCTGAAATGTTGAACGAAGAAGTCATGTTGGCCGCGGTCATGTTTGGTCATGAGCAAATGCAAGTGGCTATTGCAGCGATCAGTGAACTGGCTCAGGAAGTAAATAAACCCGCCATGGAATGGACGGCACCGGTTAAAGACGAAACGTTGGCAGCTCAGGTTGCGAGTGAAGTTGAAGCGGCAATCAGTGATGCTTATAAAATTCCTGAAAAATTAAGTCGTCAAAATCAACTTAAAGTAGTTAGAAATCAGTTGATTGAAAAGTTAACGGAAGATGATGCTTATGATGCATCAGCTGTTCGGGGGGCTTTTGAAAGTCTTGAAAAAAGAGTGGTTAGAGACTATGTGTTAAAGACCAACAGTCGTATTGATGGTCGTGATTTAAGTACCGTTCGTCCTATTACTATTCGTACGGGCGTTATGCCACGAACACATGGGTCTGCTTTGTTTACTCGAGGAGAGACACAAGCCATTGTGGTTGCTACCTTAGGAACCGGCCGTGATGCACAAATTATTGACGCAATTGGTGGCGAACGTAAAGATAACTTTATGTTGCATTATAACTTTCCTCCTTTTTGTGTGGGAGAGACGGGTTTTGTCGGAACACCGAAGCGGCGTGAAATTGGTCACGGTCGTTTAGCGAAGCGGGGTGTTTTAGCGGTTGTACCAAGTATTGATGATTTTCCATACGTTATACGTGTGGTTTCAGAGATCACAGAGTCAAATGGTTCGAGTTCTATGGCTTCGGTCTGTGGAACTAGTTTGGCGCTGATGGATGCTGGCGTGCCTATCAAAACACCGGTTGCTGGGATAGCAATGGGTTTAATCAAGGAAGGTGATGAGTTTGCTGTATTGTCAGATATTATGGGTGACGAAGATCATTTAGGCGATATGGATTTTAAGGTTGCCGGTTCAGTAGATGGTATTACTGCGTTGCAAATGGATATTAAAATTGATGGCATTACTAAAGAGATTATGGAAACGGCTTTAGCCCAAGCTAAAGAAGGTCGACTTCATATCCTTGACAGAATGAATGATGCGCTCTCAGAAACACGCGAAGAAATGTCAGATTATGCACCTAGAATTATTTCTTTTAAGATTGATCCCAGTAAAATTCGTGACGTTATCGGTAAAGGGGGAGCAACTATTCGCAGCTTAACTGAGAAAACAGGTGCAAGTATTGATTTAACCGATGATGGTATTGTCAAAGTAGCTTCTGTTGATAAGAGTGCTGGCGAAGAAGCGAGACGATTAATTGAAGAGATAACCGCTGAAGTTGAAGTGGGTAAGGTCTATGAAGGTAAGGTGGCTAGACTGATGGACTTTGGTGCTTTTGTGACGATCTTGCCAGGAAAAGATGGTTTAGTACATATTTCTCAAATATCAGCTGAGCATGTCGAAAAAGTCAGTGACAAGTTAGCTGAGGGTGATATGGTAAAAGTTAAGGTTCTAGAGATTGATAGACAAGGACGGGTTAGATTAAGTATGAAAGAAATTGACTAATATACTTTTATAATCGATAAAAAAGGGTCCGTCAGGACCCTTTTTTTTGCCCTTTAATTGTTATTAATCATCATCTTTGGGTATATACTTTGGCATCGGTAGCAGTGGGATATTATAGGATTGAATAATATCTTTTATTGTCTGGGCATTTTCATCAATTAGTTTTTCCAGCCGTTCTTTTCTTGCCTTATCGCCATAGCGAACCGCCATTGAGATAGAAAAATCAAACTTCATGCCGGTATTTGATTTCAGGGGGATGATGTTATAATTGTTGGTGCCACCATCTCCTAACACATAGCCTGCCATCGGTCCCCACAAGATAACCATATCAATTTTACCTGCACGTAAGTCTTTATTAATTATCATAGCGGTATTGTTTTCATTGTCACCGGTCATGGTTTGATAGGGGATTCCCAAATCGATTAAGCCATTTCGATGAAGCCAAGTCGTTCCGGGTCCTCGGTCAAACATGGCAATTTTGAGATTATCAAGCCGTTTTTCAGTGGCATTAGCGAGTTGGGAGGGAGATGTGATGTCGTCCCAGCCACGTCCCTTGGCAATCACTAGAACATAACTGGAGTGGTAGTAAGGTTTCGTGGTTAGCGCAAGGTCGTAGCCTGTTGGTACGCCCATAACAACATCACATTTATAGCCTTTATTGTCAGCGAGCGGTGCGCGCAGTGTATTTCTTATAAAACCGATCCGTTGCGGAAACCAGGTGAACGCAAGGGGTAAGTTTAATTGTTTGGCAAAAACAGCTGCAATGTCATTCTCAAAGCCGCTGCCATCTTTTAATGAGTAAGGGGGGTGTAGCGGGTCGGCACATACTTTAAACGCATTGTCAGCAAACACAGCGGCGCTAAAGAGCAGGGTGCAGAATAAAGAGGTGATAGAAAATAGGGACTTTGTCATGAAGTTTCTCTTAAAAAAAAGAAGATGTAAAATTCAGTAGATAAAAAAAAGCCCTAGCTGACATTTCAGCTAGGGCTTTTAAGATGTACCAATTAAGTCAATTTATAGCAATAAACTTAGTGGTGACTTGGAAGAGCGAAAACAGTGAAAACGCCGCCCAGTTTAGTGAAAGCACTTAGGCTTCTGTAGGCGCCAACAGCACCTAAACCTTCAGTGTTAGTAGCGTCAGTACCGTCATCGATGCCTGCAGCCATACCGATACCGGCCCAGCCACCTACGCCAGAGAGAACGCCAACATATTGCTTGCCTTTGTAGCTCCAAGTGTTTACGTTGCCGATAATGCCTGAAGGTGTTTTGAATTTATACAATTCACGACCTGTTTTAGCATCAACAGCTTTTAGGTAGCCTTCAAGTGTTCCGTAGAAAACTAATCCACCCGCAGTTGCAACAGAACCCGACCAAACTGAAAAGGGTTCGTCATTAGACCAAACAATTTCACCGGTTGTAGCATCCCATGCAGTGAAAACACCTAAATTAGTTGAACCGTTTTTGCGGCCGTTAGTTGCATCAACACCTGCAGGGTACATGCTTAATGTTGCACCAACGTATGGTTGACCCGCTGTGTAGCTCACTTCAAAAGGCTCGTAGTCCATACATACATGGTTACCAGAGATATAGAAGTAACCAGTTTGTGGTGAATAAGAAACCGGTTGTTGGTTTTTACTACCTAAAGCCGCAGGACATACGCCTGTGGTGTTTTCGTCTTCACCATTAAATTCAGTGCTGAATTCATCAACAACAGTAGGGCGGCCGGTATACATATCAACTTCTGATACCCAGTTCACAGCTTTATCAAAAGTTTCAGCAACCAGTAATTCACCGGTAACACGGTCTAGGGTATAGCCTATGCCATTTCTGTCAAAATGGACGATGGTTTTACGCATTTTACCGTTGATTTTTTGATCAACTAATGGCACTTCATTGATACCGTCAAAATCCCACTCGTCATGTGGGGTCATTTGGTAAACCCATTTAACTGCACCGGTATCCGCATCACGCGCCCAAAGAGACATGGACCATTTATTGTCACCTGGACGTTGAATAGGGTTCCATGTAGATGGGTTACCTGATCCATAATAAACAAGGTTTAATTTAGGATCATAGCTGTACCAGCCCCACGTAGTACCGCCACCGATTTTCCATTGGTCGCCTTCCCAAGTTTTAATACTAGAGTTAGTACCCACTTTTGTGACTTTACCGTTTTTCCAAGTAGTCGTAGAGTTAGGGTTAATTAAGGTGTCCGAATCTGGACCCATGCTGTAACCTTTCCAAACTAATTGACCCGTGTTGATATCGTATGCCGCTAAAAATCCCCGAACACCGAATTCACCGCCTGAAATACCTGTGATAACTTTATCGTTCACAACAATAGGAGCGTTGGTGTTGGTCATGCCTAATTTAGGATCACCGTTTTGTACACTCCAAATCCGCTTACCGGTTTTGGCATCAAGTGCAGTTAATACAGTATCAGATTGTTGTAAAAATATTTTGCCGTCACCGTAAGCCAGGCCACGGTTAACCGTGTCACAACACATCACAGGGATAGTTACATCAGCGTCTTGTTTTGGTGTGAATTCCCAAATAACTGATTTTGATTCTTGATTAATTGCGTAAACAGTGTTAGGAAAAGGTGTGTGAATGTAGATTGTATCATTCACAACAAGGGGTCCGCCTTCGTGGCCACGTAGAACGCCTGTTGAAAAACTCCAAGCAGGTTGTAGATCGCTAACATTGTCTGTGTTTATTTCGTTGAGCTTACTGTAACGAGTTCCTTGATAATCACCCCCCCACATAGACCAGTTTTTAGCGTCCTTTGAGAGTCGTTCCAGGTTAGTGTTAGCAGTTGAAATCGCAGGTGCAGCTAAAAAAGTAGCGACAGTGGTTGCGATCAGCCAGCTTTTAACAGGCATTTTCATAAAGTTTCCTCCAAGTAGTCTGTCATGATGGCAGAGTACAGTTAATTTTCTAAGACTAAATTTAGTTTTAAGTTTAAGCTGGATGATTTTTTGATATTTAAATTCACTCAACCATTCCAAGTGCGTAAATTGAACGATTTTGACCAAAAAGTCAATATTAAATAGGTTTAGGACTGATAATTTATTTGTATTGCCTGCAATGGATGCGGTTCTATATTCTTCTAAATTCAATATTCTTTCTAGGAGACAAAATGCAAGTCGTCATTTTCATGGAGGTTACCATAATTCTCAGATAGCAGTGATTCAAAGGTTTTGAGTGAGCGTGAAAAAATAACAATTTTTTTGAATTAGAATAAGATGCGATCATAGTTTACTTAAACACTGATGCTAATATAAGGGTGTCAGGGTATATTTTCTATCTTTATATAGTTATTCAGTAGGTATTATGATTTTTCAATTTAGTTTTCTTAATTTGAGCCTTTTTTGAAAAGGCTATTTGAGTTGTTTTCCTCTAGCCAATAATTATTTGTACATTTTTATGCGCTATTTTTACCAGATGGGTTGAAAATTATTTTTAGTAAGTTTTGAGGCAATACCAGATATAACAGCGCAAAAGGAGTGTGTCGTTTTGATCAACTTGGATCATTTTTTTTCCCCTGATGGGGCTTTAAGTCAGAAGGTTCCTGATTATGAGCCAAGAATAGAGCAACTTGAGATGGCTGCTGCTATTTACCAGGCTATTGACAATGAAAAACATCTTGTCGCGGAAGCGGGCACAGGAACTGGTAAAACATTTGCATATTTAGCGGCTGTTATTGCTTCAGGAAAAAAAGCTGTCATTTCGACAGGCACCAAGAACCTACAGGATCAACTTTTTTTTAAAGATATTGCGATGCTGAGACAGGTTGTGAAGGTGCCTTTTAGTGCTTGTTTACTTAAAGGGCGCAGTAATTATTTATGTTTATACCGCTTGCGAAATGCACTTAATACGGATTCATTCAATAGTGTTGATAGAACTCATTTAATGGCGATTGAGGACTGGTCTCATAAAACGCAGTCGGGTGATGTAACGCAAATGGAAGCTATTCCTGAGTCTGCATCGGTCTGGTTTCAGGCGACATCAACCGCCGATAACTGTTTGGGTCAGGAGTGTCCTGATTATAATCAGTGCTATTTAACCAAAGCCCGGAAAATGGCTAAAGAGGCTGATATTACCGTTGTTAATCATCATTTACTCTGTGCTGATTGGAGTATACGGGATACTGGGTTTGGTGAGTTGTTACCGGATGCTGATGTGATCGTGATAGACGAAGCGCATCAGTTTGCTAAGATTGCGAGTGGTTTTTTAGGCAATACGGTTAGTGGTAACCAAATTAAAGATTTAGCGCAATCAACGATCGCAGAAAGCGTTAATTTATCGGTGTCATTACCGAATTTACGCGTTTGTGCCGAAGAGGTTTTAAGTGCGGTTGCAACGTTAAGAATGGCGTTTGGTATTGAATTAAAAAGAGGCGCTTGGACAGATTTGGAAAAAAAACCCCACGTTTGGTCGGCATTAAATTATCTATTAACAGTTTTAAGTGACCTTAATAAGCAGTTATCAGATGCGGAGAGATCTAGTAAAGGTCTTGGTTTATGTTTTAAGCGATCTGAACAATTGATTGAGAATCTTGAGATTTTATTGCAGTCAGAGGATGCTTCTTGGATTCGTTGGTATGAGATTTATAAGAAAACTTTTACGTTGTCACGGACGCCGGTTAATATAGCCGATGATTTTCAGTCCTTTATGCGCAAACATGGGCGAACGTGGGTTTTTACGTCAGCGACATTAAGTGTGGGTAAAAAATTCGACTATTTTCTCAATAGTCTTGGTTTAGCAGGTGTTCAGTCTTATTATTGGGAAAGCCCGTTTAATTACTCTGGGCAGTCGTTATTTTATCATCCTAAGGGTGTTTCTCAGCCGAATTCTGCTGATTTTATTGAATCTGTTGTAAAATACACACGACCCGTTATAGAAGCCAGTCGAGGCCGTGCTTTTTTTTTATTTACCAGTCATGCAGCAATGCGAGCAGCGGCGAAGCGCTTGGAAGGGACACTTGACTTTCCGCTTTTAGTGCAGGGGACTCGGTCAAAGTCTTATTTGTTGCAACGATTTAAACAGCACGGTAATGCCGTATTACTGGGTACTTCAAGTTTTTGGGAGGGTGTTGACGTTAGAGGGGAGGCGTTGTCCTGTGTCATTATTGATAAGCTACCTTTTGAGGCGCCTAATGATCCGGTGCTTAAAGCGCGTTTAAAGGTTATGGAACAATCTGGGGAAAACCCCTTTAGTAAGCACCAATTGCCAGAAGCGGTTATTTCTTTGCGGCAGGGGGTGGGGCGATTGATTCGTGATAGTCAGGATCGCGGTGTCTTAATGATATGTGATCCGCGGTTATTGAAACGTTCTTATGGGCGTGTTTTTTTAGACAGTCTACCGAATATGGCACGGACACGTGATATCGAAGATGTTAGAGATTTTTTTAAGCAGGATGATTCATTATGAAGTTATTGGCTGTTGAAACGGCAACAGAGGCTTGTTCAGCGGCCCTGAGTATTGATGGTGTGGTTGTTGAGGAATTTGTTGTGCAACCGCGTCAACACAGTCGCTTGATCCTACCAATGATTGACCGATTGATGGCTGATGCGCAATTGCATCCAACCCAATTAGATGGGTTGGCATTTGGAGCAGGCCCTGGGGCGTTTACCGGTGTAAGGATTGCAACGGGGGTGATACAGGGCATTGCCTTGGGTGCTGACTTGCCGGTTTTACCGGTGTCTACTTTAGCCGCTATGTCGCAACAGGCGCTGGATAATTTTAAGCATTATGATTGGGTGTTGCCCTCAATCGATGCACGATTAGGGGAGGTTTATTGGGCTGTTTATCGTCGCCATAATCAACACGGTGTTGAATTGATTGGTGATGAGGTTGTCGTTGATGCGGCACACGTGCTTTGTCCGGATATTGAGGGCGTCGGTGTGGGTTCGGGGTGGAATGTTTATAAAGAACCGTTAACGCAGCGGTTAGAGGGAAAAGTACTGGATGTTTATGACGATTATTTGCCGCGGGCCGGGGTTGTTGCAAAATTGGCTGTTGCTAACTTTGCAAAGGCAGAATCCGTAGAAAAGGTTAGACCGGTTTATCTTAGAAATAATGTGGCAAAGAAATCGCTAAAGCAATGAAGAGCTGCGGTTTATCATGTGTCCATGGATTGAAAATCTAAACTGTTGTTAAGTTTGCTGGGTGTGTGATGGGCGATTGTTACAAAACAATTGCGGCTCTATGCTTAAAGAACTCTCCTGTCGACAGGAATCACGGGGGTGTCTATTTGCAAGCAATCGCTTCCCCAAAAGCTAATCGGCAGGCACTCCACGGACTCAAAGATGAATATTGAGTTGATGCCTGGCAATGAATGCCTACGGCGCCCCGGTTCGTCCCGCGTTCGTATCATTGCGCCACATCAGGGTAAACGCAAGGCAGACTCCCTGACACTACCTCAAATGACTTCATGGAATGGTCCGCCCCACGTTCTAAACGGCCTCAAAAAGGCCATGATGTTAGTTGAAAAAACATCAAAACAGAAAC
>DTSI01000106.1 GCA_012965425.1 Methylococcaceae bacterium | reverse complement strand
GTTCCAATGTTTCAACATCAGGACTATGATGCGATTCTGCATCTTTGATAACGCGTCCCAAGGGGTTATCAGTAGAAGCAGTCTCACTGACCAATTGCGCTGACATTTTTTGCCCCGTTTGAAATAATACAAACAAACGGTACAAGGCAAAAACAAAACCAATCCCACCCAAGGTTAGAATGATATAGCCGATAATACCACCCTGATCAATGCGTTCAAAGGTATTCGGTGTTTGTATTAACATACTTAAGATGACTCCCCGAGTCGGGTCAACACCTAAGTCGGCATTTCCGTTCGGCGCTGCACTAAAATCAGTTGCAAGATCTAAAAAACGGGATTCAGGTTGGCGTGCCAGGGTTGCCAATTGTTCAGACTCCGGTAAGTAACGCAAATATTGACCTTCTGATAACGCATTAAAAGTGCCAATACGAATCACTTTACTTGGCTTAGCTTCACCCGCTGCTGATAACACCTCTGCATTAAAGTGCACGACTTTACCCGACTCGGTCATCTCTTGTTGCAGTAAAAACCACAGTTGTTCCAACTGATCGATTGTTGGCAGCGCCTTGTTGTCGGCAATAACACTTAATTTCTGGCCCCGCCCGGTAAATTGTGAAGAGACTAAGGAATGCTCAAAATCAACCCGCAAATCGCCAGCGGCTTGACGCGCTACGCCCAAAAGCTCTCCTAAAACACCACTTTTTTGACGTAATTTAGCGTCTAAAGCCGTTAACACTTTTTCGTTCTCTTCCAAGTGTTTCTTAAGTTTTTTACTGATTCTCTCTTGCTTAATCAGTTCAGCTTTGGCTGCTTTTAAACGTTGTTGTTGTTTCAAACGCTCGGAAATAAATTCTGCTTCCCGCGCTTGATTACGCTTCCCTTCGATCCCTTGGTTATTTTTAACATCTTCCAACAATTGATCGAGTGCTAAATGTTCCGCTTGAATGACCGGCGTAAATAAAAATGTCGCTAAAAGTAAAAGTATTCTCATTGCCCTGCCTCCGCTGCCGGTATCGGTAGTGTTAGCAAATTAGGGGCCACTTCCTTTCGTGCAATACGGAGACCTTGTAAAATAACGCTGTTATAACGTGAGTCTAATTGTTTCCACTGTGAGGACTCTTTATCCCAGTAGCCGGTCTCACTGCCATCTAACCGCTGATAATACAACGACACCCGACCAAACCGCAGGCACTCTACGGCACGGTCTTTACCGTTTAAGTTGATATGCGTTCGATAAGCCTCAATGGTATTCCCATACTCATTTTCTATTTGATAGGCTTCTAAAATACGGCGGTATTTTTCAGCATTGGTTACATCGGCGCGAATCATAATTTTTTTCAATTCAGCCACTCGTTGGTTTCTTTCGTCCGTTAAGAAAGGCAAATCTAAAGCGACAAATTTTTGTAAATTGTCCAACATACCAAGCATCAACGGAACAATTTCCCGCTGGGTGACTTCAATTTCTTTTAATTGCTGCTTAATAGAAACCATTTCTAAACGTTGTGATTCAATTAAATTACGTAGATGTTGGTTATAAACTAAAAGAGATTCAATTTGATGTGATACGGTTCGATACTCATCTAACAACACTTTTGTGCGTTCACTGACCTTATCGATTTTTTTCTGCGATTGAGCAGCCGCTTGATTGGTTTTACCATCAATAGCTATGCTTTCAGTTATTACATCTGCTTGGGCAGACATGACTGGCAATAAAATAACAGCTAAGGCTGCTATGGCGGCTTTTTTAAAAGGGGAAGTCTTGTTCATAAAGGTCTGTAAATGAAAGATAAATGCATTTTCTATTGCGCTCTATTATAGAGAAATTACTAACGGCTTTTATTGAAAGCTCTCCTCAAGTATTAATTTCTTAAGAATTGAGTCAAATAACCCATTTACATGGTGTTATTTGACTCTGAACTACAGAACCCGTTAATTTAATTTTTTAATTTGTAGTTGTTTACTACCGCCCTCTACTTTTTCGGTCCAAAAAACCAGAAAACCTTCGTCAACAGCCACCACTTTAGGATGAGTCGCATCCCTATCTGGTTTAGATAAAACCGTTTCATTCAACCAGGTTTTACCGTGGTCTTTAGATTGACTCGTAACAATTGACATACCATTAGGTCCTGCAACATCCCAACTGGCTAGCAATGCACCGGAATCATTAACGGCAATATCGCTGTGAACAGCCATACCTTGACCCATGCGCTGTTCAGGTGTCCAGTGAATACCCCCATCAGAAGATGATAAATAATAAAGCCCTGCTTTTTCAGGCTTCATCGTACTCACCATCGCATGCAACTGCACTTGATTGCCTTGCTCATGAATAGCTAGACCGCCCCCAACATGCGGGCAGCCTTGGAATTCCCAGTCAAATGCACCGACCCGTGCTAATCTTTTTGAAACACCGCTGTTAGCAGCGACTTTAATTAACGCCATGTCACTGGGCTCTTTATCACGGTAAAGTGCATAGAGATTATTTTGGCTATCTGAAGCGAGGGTATTCCAACAGCAGTAACACGTTTTAGCATCTAAAGTGGTCTCAGGCTTCCACGTTTCTCCGCCATTAATTGAGTGTGCATATTGGAGACCTTGTTTTCCATTGCGACTGTCTAACCAAACAAAATGCATGCCTTTTTCATTGGCGGTTAACTCCATAAAAGCATGGGTGCCATTTTTCCATTGCGAAGCTGCCATTTCACCCAAGCTCCAGGTTTTACCCTGATCATGAGAATAAGCGACACTCATAGGACCTGAACCGTGACGATTGGTATACCCTCGGTTCATCCAGGCCACCACCACATTATTGCCCCAGGCGGCAATCTGAGAATCGTTGCCACGGCGAAAATTGAAGACTGTGCCTTGGGGTGCGATATTGACCGGTATTGACCAACTACGTCCCTGATCATCAGAGCGCTGGTATTGCAACGTCGAAACACCTTGATCATTAATACCGGTTAAAATATGAATCTTATGATTCTCTTTAAAAACATCCAAACTTAAAATGCCACTTTCTTGCTTATGCATCCTATGCTTCTTTTTAGCCTGATGTGCTGGGGCAGGCGTTTCTGCTTTTACATGTTTAGTGGGTGCGGCAGGCGTCTTAACAACGGCTACCGGTTGTGTGCTACATCCCGATACAGCAACTGCCACCAAGGCTAGCGATAATAGGGTGCGAACCAACACAATCGTTCTACTTTGCATACAAACCTCAAGTGAAAATTAAATTAAATTTCTTTAAAACTATTAGATAGTGCTAATTTAAGTTGCCTGAATCGCACCGCACAATCATCAAAAATCAAATACAACGTCGGTAATAAAAATAAGGTAATCAGCGTCGCATAAATAATACCGTAGGCTAATGAAACCGCCATTGGAATTAAAAATTGCGCTTGGGTATCTTTTTGAGGGGGGCTAGCCCTAAAAAAGTCGTCAGTGATGTTAAGATAATCGCCCGAAAACGCCGTGTTGCACCGTCTGATACCGCCTTAAATAAGGTCACTGAGCGACTTTTAAGGGTATTAACACAATCGACCAAAACCAAACTATCATTCACCACCACACCGGTTAAAGCGACAATCCCTAAGACGCTGTAAACTGTTAAATCAATGCCTGCTATAAAATGGCCCAAGATAGCACCGGTAATTCCAAAAGGAATAACAATCATCACCATCAACGGTTGGAAATAAGATTGCAACGGAATGGCAAGCAAACAATAAATACCCAGTAAAACAAAAATAGTGCCGTAGAAAACGCTATCAAACGCCTCTTCTTTTTCACGCATTTCACCTTCTAATGAATAGTTAATGCTAGGGTAGTGGTATTTGATATCCGTCATACCGGTAATGATCAACTCCCGTAAATTAGCTTCATGGGTCGATTCTTTATCAAGGTTCGCCTTCACCGTCACAACCCGTTTACGATTAACACGGTCAATATCAACTAAACCGCGACTCATCGTGATATCAGCCACATCTGAAAAATCAACCTCTACCCCACTATCCGTACGAATTTTCATACGATTAAGATTCAACATAGATTTTCGTTGTTCTAAGGGGTAACGCAATAAAACTTGTATATCCTCACCTTGGCGCTGCAGAACTTGTACTTCTTCGCCATAAAAACCTTGGCGGATTTGCCGCGATAAATCGATAACGGATAAGCCCAATAATTCAGCTTCCGGTTTAAGTTTAATCTGAACCTCTTCTTTCCCGATTTCAAAGGTATCTTCAATATCATAAAGACCTGGAATTTGTTCCAAGAGTGTACGCGTTGACTGGGCAGCTAACGACAGTGTTTTAAAATCATCACCGTGCAGTTGAATCTCAACCGGACGGGTCATCCCGTGGAAAATATCAGATTTGAAATAAATCTTTTCAGCACCCGGGATACTACCCACCCGTTTTCGCCATTCGGTTACCACTTGATGTCCCGTCCAACTGAGATTTCGCTGTTCCGGGGGTAATAGACTAATTCTGAGATAACCCACATTCGATTGCGGATGCCCCAGGGAGTCTTCCTTACCGTTAATAACCAAAATGTTAGTCATGAACTGTTGTCCAGAATCTGGATCCACAAATTCAGTTTGTAACTCTTTGGCGATACGGGCCATTCTATCGGTATGTTTTTTAGTCACCGCATAAGGGGTTCCCACCGGCATCGTCAATGTCGCCTGAATACTTTCACTTTCAACTTTTGGAAAAAAAACAAAACGAATTTGCCCCCCGGCAGTCATGGCCATCATGATAATAAACAACCCAATAAAACCGCATAATGTTGAATAACGGTGTTCTAAAAGAACCGCTAGGGTGGGTTTATAACTGTTATCAATAAAACACTGGAGCTTACTATCAATCGCAGTTTGTAGACGTTGCAGTGCTGACTGTTTACCCTCATCAGGATTAGCGATCTTCAAATGCTTTAAGTGAAAAGGCAAAATACATTTACTTTCTACCAAGGAAAACAATAAAACCGGAATAACCACCAAAGCAATGGATTCAAACATCTGCCCACGCCGGCCTTCAATAGAAAGCAATGGTAAAAAAGCAATGACGGTCGTCAACACACCAAAAGTAACCGGCACCCCAACTTCGTAGGTCCCTTCAATAGCTGCTTTTTCGGGATCATTATGCAAAGTTAAATGATGATAAATATTTTCACCCGTCACAATGGCATCGTCTACCACGATTCCTAATACTAAAATAAAAGCAAATAATGAACTGATATTAATAGTCACACCCAATGCAGGCATCATTGCCAACGCCCCTAAAAAGGAAATTGGAATCCCAGCACAAACCCAGGCCGCAACGGATAACCGTAAAAACAAAGTCAGCAACACAAAAACCAATACGGCGCCTTGAATGGCATTCGAGGTTAAGGTCGATATACGACCTTTGACAATCTTGGCACGATCACGCCAAACACTGAGTTTAACGCCGGGTGGCAAAAAACTTTTCGATTCAGTAATATAATTTTTAACGCGCTCCGAGATTTCAATCGCACTTTGATCGCCAAGGCGAAAAACGTCAATAATAACCGACTGATGACCATTGAAGGTTGCCTCTAGTTGCTCCTCTTCAAAACCGTCTTTAATGTCAGCAATCTCACCGAGTAAAACAAAACTACCGTCATCACGCTTAAGAATAGGAATACGGGCAAAGTCTTCTCGACTATAAGATTGTCCAAAGGTTCTTAATAACACTTCACCTTTATCGGTTTTCATGGATCCTGCCGGCATACTCAGTGAATTATTATTAATTTCCTTGGCGATCTTTTGAAACGATAAGCGATACTGGCGTAACGTTTGTTCTGAGACTTCGATAGAAAATTCAGCCGGTCGTATTGCTCCTAATGTTGCTTGCGACACATCCGGCAACATTAAAATTTCATCTCGAATTCGCTTGCCCAATTGCTGCAACTCACGTTCTTGCAGCTTTCCGGAAACCACGACACCCAAAACTTCAAGTTTTCGCTCGGCAACAGTTATTCTTATTTCATCCAGCAGTTCCGGAAAATCAGTAATCGCATCTACCCGTTCTTTAATATCACCCAACACTTGGCGCACATTAAACCCGGAATTAATTTCCACATTAATAGCGGCAAAGCCTTCGCTTGAAACAGACGTTATTTTGTCAATCCCATTAATACCCTGAATTTGCTCTTCAATCTTGGCAACAACATGTTCTTCGACTTCCTCTGGGGTTGCACCTCGGTAAGGTGCTTTAATACTAATAATGTTCATCTCATAACTGGGTAAGAATTCTGCCGGAATTGTAGGCAGTGTAAAAAAACCAGCCGCAAGAATAAGCACCATCAAGAGATTGGCAGCTACTTTATTATGAACAAAAAAGGTAATAATCGAATGCATCAGAGCGTTACCTCTAATTGAGCGTCATAAATTTTTACTTTTCGACCTTCGGTCACAAAATTAATCGGCGTAAGACATAAACGCTCGTTGACGTTTAACCCTTCTGAAATCACATAATGATCTTGATCTGACCACAGTACCTTAACCGTACGTAACATCAACGTATTCTCCGGTGAAATAATCAAGACCTTATTGTTTTCTCGTAACGCCATTCGTGGAATAACGAAAACATTGTTAAGCTCTTTCCCTTTTATTCGAGCTGTCACATATTGACCTACTTTTAACGGCGGATTATGAGCGACCTTGCTATAAGGATTTGCCACTTGAGCCACAATAAACAGTTGCCGGCTTTTAATATCAATAGCCCCTTCAGCACGGGCAATATGCCCAGCCCAAGTATAGGTAGTCAAGCCTACTTTGGCGTTGATTTCAACGCTAATTTTTTTCTTAACCGGTTCAGAACTATCAAAATAATCATCTTCAAAGTCTAAAAACTCAATTTGTTGGTTATTCAAAGGCAGACGAATTTCAGCGACATCAACCGAATAAATGCGCGCTAAAACAGAACCGGTTGAAACAAACTGCCCGACGTCTGCTAATTGTTCAACAATACGACCATCATAAGGGGCAATAATTTGCGTTTTTTCAAGATTGATTTGTGCCTTTTCTAATTGCGCCTTGGCCGAATCCAGTGCTGCTTGTGCTAATTTAAGCTGCGGAAGATGCAGCGTCAAATTACTGGCCTTTTTAGTAGGGTTAATTTTATTCCAATTTTTAAGTGCCAACTCGACCCGTGCTTTTTCTTCTTCTAGACGAAACTCCTGCTCTGCGAGGTTTGCTTGTGCCACACGAATATCGATTTTATAATTACGCGGATCAATTTGTACTAAAAGCTGACCTTGTTTAAAGAATCCTCCTGATCTGAAAGCATCCGAAACAGTCGTTATACGGCCTGAAATCTCAGGAATCAAACTGCTTTCAGTACGTGCCTTCACCGTCCCTTGCGTTTCTAAAACCACTGAATAATCAGAACCTTTAATGGTAAACGCTTCGACTAATAAAGGGACTTGCGGGCGATAGTGTTTTTTAGGTTCTTCACCCAAAGCAATAAACAAAAACGCTACTAACAAGCTACCCAAAAGAATGGCAATCGGTAAAAAAACTTTCACCGCTTTATGCGTTAAATTAATTTTCATCATGCGTTATTATGGGTTTACTTTGTGCGTAACCACCACCGAGTGCTAAGTGTAAATTGATGCGATTTTGCACACGCTCCATTCTTGTTCGAATCAAAGTACTTTGAGTCTCAAAAGAGCGACGCTGTGACTCTAACAACGTGACGATATCGGTTAACCCCGACTGATACTGCTCTTGTGCCAGCAGTTCTGCTTCTAAACCTTCATGTGCTGAAACTTGCACCGTTCCAAGTTGTTTTTTTAGTTGTTTATCCGCATTCAAAAAAGATTCAACTTCTTGAAAAGCAATCAGAGCCGTTTGTGCATATTGTGCCTGAGCTTGGCGAACGGTTGCTTCACTTTGGTCGACCTGCGCCCACAGGCGTCCGCCTTGAAAAATAGGCTGTACGACATTCGAGGCAATATTCCAGACAAAGAAATTAAAATTAAGAATATCTGATAATTCTCGAGTTTGATTACCTACAGAACCTGTCAATGAAATATTCGGTAAAAATGCTTTTTTGGCTTCTGCAACACGGTGATCAGCCGCTGCCAAACGCCGCCGTGCGGCGATAACATCGTGACGTCTTGCCAACAACGTTGCGGGTATGCCTAAGGGTATATCATGTGTTATTTCCGGCAATTGATTAGAAATAAGCAACTCACCTTTAGGATAGCGCCCAGACAAAACCTCTAATGTTCTCACGGTATTATTTTTCACGACTTCCTGTGCATAGAGCAGATTTTGTGCTTGCGCAAAATTTGAGCGCATCAAACGCAGATCTAAGGCCGTATAAATACCTTGAGCATAACCTTGTTCAATAATCTCTAAATTATTTTTATAATTATTGACTGTATCGACATTGAGTTGATACAAAATTTTTGCGGCAACTGCATCGGCCCAAGAGCGACCCAAATTGCCTGCCAGTGAAAGATAAGCGGCTTTAAAATCTTCCTGTGAGGCTTCGTAATCTAACGTTGACGCTTCAACGCGGTTGGCAATTTTACCCCAAAGATCAAATTCCCAATTTATATTTAAATTAATACGCCAGGTGTCGGTATAGGAACCACTATTAACCCCAAAACCACCACTGCTGTTTCTTTTATTTCGGCTCGGATTAAAACCAGCACTAATTTGGGGTAATTGATCAGCACCGTTAATTCTGGCATTCGCATGACTCATAAACATAGCAGAACGAATTGCTTCCAAGTCATAATTTTTATTGATTGATTCATCAATAAAAGCATTTAACAATGGATCATTAAAATCTTCAGTCCACGGCCTTACATTGATAGTCGCCCCCGCAACGCTGCCCTTCCACTGCGAAGGAATATCTAAAACTTCAGGCTGAGAGTCTGTCTTTAGTAAAGAACTGCAGGCTGTTAAATTAATAAGAATCGCCAGTAATAAAACCATTCTCAACGATGCGTAAACCATATTTTAAATTAAATTCTCTAATGAAATCAGTCGCTCACATAGACACCCATTAAGCCCACTACGCCATATTTCTGCCGGTAATCTTAAATAGCCGTCATTCACCACAGCGAGCACAACCCACCAAAACCAAGGGATCAAGCTACAACCAATACGGCTCAACGTATGCAGGGTTACTAAAACCCGAAAGTCCGAAGGGTGGTATTATTATATCGGTTTAAAAAATATTCAAATAAAAATAACCATAGGTAAAACAAATTTCAGTTGTTTTGTGTCATATAACACAATTTTCATGCGCCATATGCCGTAAATTAACGCATGGGCCTGTCCACAGAAGCAAATTCTTTGCCATCTAACAGGACTCCTTAAAACTCGATGTCTTCTTGATCCTTATTTTCAGTGCCTTACTGCTCTGGTTTTTTAGAAAAAAATAAGGTAACAGTTTTAAGGCCATAACCTGAAAGGTATCTTCACGGAAGGGCGCTACAAAACACCAAAACCTAAATGAACCGACCAATTAAACCAAGACGTTAACCGGTGCATTAGTGGTAATACAAACAACCTTAAGGCGGTAAATGTTGCCTGTGCGGTTAACAGAACAATGCTGAAATGCGCCCCGTGCTATCGACTGACCGCAACCATGGGGTCGAGGCCTTTTCGCCGCACCTGATTACTAGAAGTAACCAATACTCCATGCGCGGGTTACCCATCAAAGACTAGAAAATTAATCTACTGTCCTGCAACTTATTGAGCGACAAAAAGTAACTGTGCGGTTACTGGAATTGAGCTACTAATTGAGGGCAATTTAGCGATGGTTTTAAGTGCCGCCAAGCCATTAAGTAATTCAAAACCCTTAACATCAAGCAAAACAAGTTCAATGAGCGTCACCGATAATTTGTTATCACTTAACCCAATGACCGAATTCGAACCGGTCTCTCTGCCCTAATACCATCTAAGTCAAAATTGACCATAAGTTCCTGATTCATTATTTCCTCAACGGTTAAAATATTTATTTTAACAATATCAACTGCTATTTCAGTCGTTGCTAGTGGGAACTTACTCGTCTCAAAAAACAGCGCTTTTAACCGTTCATTTCTAACCGGAACTCGAGTCTCCACACGGTCTAGGTTTATGGTAATACCCACTTGTCCGTTATCGTCAATAGACCCCGACAAACCATTGAGAGTGTGTACCTCACCCACTGTATTTTTTTAAACGGAAACAAAATTTATCTGGCTACTTTCTTCGTTCAAAGTATACCCCGCCATAACAGAAGAACTTAATCCCGATAAAGATAAAATGGTGACAATCCGTAATGTTCTTAAAATATTCATTATTTTTTTATGAACATGTTTTAATTAAGCCTAATAACACAAACAAACATCAGCCATAAAAACATCTTAAAACCTAAAGTCTAAACCTAGCTATTAAAATACCAATCCACGCGTCGCTGTTTTGACAAGTCAGTGGCACTGTTTTCATTAGCTTCACCAGATGGTTCACCATACCCTGCTGTTATTATTTGCGCGGGTAATACGCCTAAGTAAATCATCATTTTGGCAACCTCATCGACTCTTTCAAGACTCAGTTATTGATTATATGGTGTCGTCCCGACAGGGTCGCTAAATCCTGCAATAAAAATATAAACTTCACTGTATGCTTAAATACTCTGCATGTCGTGCTATTAACTCAACAAAGGGTTGGCTGATAAGAATACTATCGTTACTAAAGTAGGTTGGCCCATTTTTACGCAGTGATGTCTGTTCCAAATAATCTTTCAGATTCATTGCACGGGTACAGTCTGCTGATCCGCCTGTATTAACTTGTTTTTTTGCTGGTTGAACGTGCTGATTTTTCAAATTTATTAACGGATTAGTCGCATGACTAAAACCGGCCACTAAAAAAGAGTCCGCAGCGCTGATAGTTTTCGGCACTTTAATTCAAACATTTATCGACCTCCTGTCGTCATAAAATCCACTTCGGTGCCGAAAAAATAACTAAACCAACGTGGCATTTATTTAAACCTTATTGGTAACGATAAATTTACAAGTCTTTATGGGTAAATGCTGAACAAAAGAGGAATACCCTTATAACGAGTTCCTTAGACTTCTGGAATCGTCAACGTCACAATCACTCCGCTATTATCGTGACGATTGGTTACAGTAATATGACCCTGATGAGATTGTATAATATGATGGGCAATATATAGCCCAATACCTAAATGCGGAGTTTCAACTGTTGATTTCTGACTCGGAATAATACCTCTAAAAAGGGCCTTCAAAACCGACCCACTCACGATCGGTCCATCATTACTGATAGTTACAGAAATTGATCCTGCCTCACTCGTAAGCGCAATATCAATACAACCTTCAGCACTGCTATGATTAATCGCATTATCTTTTATCTTATCTAAAAGTTGTACAAAACGCAGGTCATTGCCATTTATAAATGCCGTTCCTTTCGGTTGGCTATACTGAAACCGCACCGTTGAATGCAGCTGTTGAATATTTTCAACATACTCACTGAGTAACGAAACTAAATCGATCTTTACCATGGTATCAGTCGCCAAGGCCTCTTGAATATGGGCCGCCTCTGTTAATCGACTGACAATAAGTTCTAATTGCAAAATGGATTGCTTTGTTTTTTTAACAATCTCTGCAACCTTCTCAGGCGATGAATCTAATTGTTGCAAGCCTAAACTAATTGCATTGACTGGATTAAGAATTTCATGGCGCAAAGTTCTGGGTATTGTTTCTAGAAAATGGGTGTAGCGGCTAAGACGTACGAGTAAATCAGAAGCCCCCCGGGATAAATCACCTAAATCATCATGGGCATTTTTCTCAGATTGAATATCGGTTTTAACTAACCGCCCTTCAGAATTAATAGCGCTAGTTAATTCATTACTCAAGCGAAGAATACGAAAAGATAAGCGGAAGATAAACAAAACTATCCCAAAAAAAACAACGATAATGGCATAAACCAAACGGTCAATCGTTTTACGTTGGTGCGTTAAAATGTCCTGACTGTCTTTTTCCAGTAACACTGCGCCGATAATATCTTCTTTAAGAAAAACGGGTTCTGCACTGGCTATCACGGTATTGATTTCGCCTTGTTTATTTTTGCGCTGATACGTCATGACCTGACTTTTCCCCGCTAATGCAGCACTAATGAGTTGCTCACTTCTTTCATAATTTTTATCACAAATATTTACCGTATGCGTACTCGAGGGGGTTGCCGTTCTAACCCGCCGATGTCGGTCAACTACACATATTCGTGTGGATTCCAACCGTTCCAGACCCGCTAATATTTTTTGTAAGGGATAGGACAAGATAATGAGTTGATTTAATTCACCGGACCATTGCTCTGGCAACGTGCCAATGACGGTTTTAACATGGCGCAAATGCGGATCATCAACATCAGCTACCATAACCACCAGACGGTGCTCAAAACCAACCCACGCATAGGGTAATTGAAATTCAACACTATAGCCATTATCGATTGGCTTCAAAAAAGCCTTAATCTGATATTCAGGTTCCCCTGTTATCGCATGTCGCCAGTTTTCATGCACTTCAAAAGCGGTCATTTCACCCGGTTGTGCTGCGACTAATACATAACGCTTTGGCAACCCGTCTTGTTTAATGATCAAACGAATATGGTCACTGTTATCCAGTCGACGATACTTTAAGGGATCTCTATAGATTAACTTAGAATCTTCAACGTTTATAAAGCCATAGATAGTCTCTGAGCGCTCACCCAATAACAGATCAAACGCTAAGGGCTTTGAAGAGTCGCTATCTTCTGCATACAAGGCACTGTTTTCACTGTATTGGTGAGAAAAACTACCGTCTATATTCCAATCGTTATTCTGACCATTAAGGTCGATTGCCGAAGGCAGATGAAAAACATTCAGTGATGATTTTTCTATCCATTCACTGTCAAGTTCACTGGAATAAAAAAACAAATCAGAACGTTCATGTAATACCCTAGCAATCGCTTGTGTTGACAATAATTGCGCTTCGGTTTGCACCTGAAGATGGAGTTGCTTCATTTCCTGAAAATAACGATAGCCCAACGCAAAAATCATTAACAGAATAATGCAAATAATCACCAATGGCCCACGACCGATTCGAAAACGGAAGGAATATTTTTTCATTCCAACAATAATTTATAACCAAAACCATAACGTGTTTTAATGGCATTAAAATCAGAGTCGACCGCCTTAAACTTTTGCCGAATCTGCGCAATATGGGTGTTAATCGTATTATTTTCAACAACGCCCTGACGAGTCGCTTCTGAAAAACCATCATAGCTGACACCATCTGGGCAATCGAGTAATCGTTTTAGCATCGCAAACTCAGTAGGGGTCAATAACACCCCCTGCCCATGCCAAGTCACTTTACAGGTCACTGAATTAATAGCAAACGGGCCCAATTGTTGGCAAGGAGCCGATATTGCTACGGCCTCAGAAGATAAACCCTGTTTGATATTCAATAATGAACGAACTCGGGCTAAAAGGTATTCAAAAGTAACCGGTTTAGTTTGATAATCCCAAGCACCTAAGTTTAATCCGTAAATTTCATCAACTTCATTACCCCGACTGGTTAAAAATAAAATTGGAACTTCACGTGGCTTAATTTGCTCTATGAAACGGCAAATCTCAAAACCTCCTTCCAAATCATGATTGAGCATAATATCCAGTATCGCCAAATCAGGGAGTTGTACGCTAAATACTTTTTCGGCCTGCGCTCTATTTGAATATTCATCCACATGGTAACCTTGAGCTCGCAATGCCTGACTATATTGGCTGCGTTGCTGTTCATCATCTTCTACAATTGCAATTATTTTTTTAGCCATCATTGAATTCCATTCACCTAAAAACAAACGCGCGATTAATCTCTAGTCTAACAAAAATTATCGCGGCTTTAGACTTCTGGCATAGACTCCATGTTTTATCCATGATTTAAATGTCTCAACCGATCAAAAAAAATATCAATCACATTGACCGGTATAATAAAACCACAGCCATGCATTAGGTAGCGTTATTAAAGAGAACCCATTCATTTGTGGCATTGATCTCGCTTGGCATTGCCAGAAAAACAGTTCAGCAATCGCCTTTGGTGAATTAATGCATTGTGAATTGATTATTAGCGTAGTCATTCCCAGTATAAAAACGGTTTCTGAGATTTTAAAGTGTATTAAAAAAGCACCTCATCTTAAAGGTCTGGCCATTGATGCGTCTCTTATTATTCCAAATCAAACCGGCCAGCGATTATGTGAACAACAATTAAATACCTGTTATCGATCAAAAAAAGCAGGTTGCCATCCAACAAACAAGACACTCTATCCCAATGCTGATAGCGTCTTATTGTCACAGCAGTTAACGCAATTAGGCTTCTATCATTTAAATAACCCCGACCGAGGATTGTGGCAACTAGAATGCTACCCACACCCGGCACTAATTGAAATATTTTCCTTAACTGAGCGTCATCGTTACAAAAAAGGACCTGTTACCACGAAGAGACAAGGTCAAATCACCTTAGCTAAATACCTTACCTTACTTCAACATTCCCCCATACTCAAATTATCCGTTCAAGAGTCTTTTCAACACCATTTAGAGCCTGATTTTATTGCAACGCTTAAAGGACAAATCTTAAAACAAAATGAAAATGTTCTCGATTCAATAATCTGCGCTTATATTGGTGGCTTATATGCCATAGGCGTTAAAAATAACTGTTTTGGTGATACAGAAAATGGCTACATCTATGTCCCGAAGAAAAAGTGTATTTAAACACCGCCGGTAACCCTCCCCTAAAATCAGCCCAGTAGTTTTCTTTTTCAAGTATAAACAACGCCCTACTGTATGATAGGATAGGAATTGATTTGCATTATTTTTTCCAACAAAGAGCGATCACCTATGTACAAATTAATTAAGTTACCTGTTTTACTATTGGCCTTGGTTCTACCCCTCAATGCTGTTGCTGAAGAAACAAATTTAGATGCTGCCTATTTTGCTGGCAGTTGGAAGTTAATTGCAACAGGCCCTAAACTTTTTGCAAAAAAACCGGACCGTGTCGATGATAATCCGTTCAGTTATGTTGACAAAAAGAAAATCAAAGAAAATCAAACCTGGACGTTTAGTGCGGATGGTAATTTTAGTTTAAGCGCTGTTGATCACCGTGCTGCTGCACCTTTTACCGTTACATCAACATTTACTGTTGAAAACAACACATTGATTATTAAACGTGTTGGCCGTTCACTTTATGATCGCTACAAAGTCTTTCTGCGAGAAGGAAAAAAACTGGTTCTAAAAGGAGGCATGATGGGTTACGCGGTATTTGAAAAACTATAACCCCATCGCTTCAGTTTAATTAATACCTATCTGGTGGTCATTTTTTAATGCCCTGCTGGATAGGTTTTTTTATCATCAGACTTAAGAAATAAACAACACTTAGCCCTCTGGCCATAACCAGGCTGCACCCCGCACACCACTTGAATCGCCATACCGAGCTGGACTCAGCTGTGTATTGACCGTATCTGAAAAGATATATTGCCCCCACAAGGCCGGTACACGATCATAAAGCGGTGAAATATTAGACATACCGCCTCCTAAAACAATAATCTCAGGATCAAGCACATTTATGATGCTGGCTATTGATCGAGCAACTTGATCACAGTAACGTTCAAAAGCATTTTTGGCAATTTGATCGCCCATCGCCGCCTGATCAACAATCCTTTTACTATCAAAATAGCACTGGTTTTCAGCATTAAATCGTGCCGTAAACCCGGGACCTGATAAAAAAGTTTCAATACAATTGAATTGACCGCAATAGCAAGACACCCACTCGCCATCAGAATGTTTCAACCACGGCAAAGGGTTGTGGCCCCACTCACCGCCAATCGCATTACAGCCAGTAATAATGGCGCCATTAACAACAATCCCTGCACCTACGCCGGCACCCAGAATAACACCAAACAACGACTTAACATTGGCACCAGCACCATCATTATATTCAGACCATGCAAAGCAATTAGCATCGTTTGCTAAGCGGACAGGCCGTTGCAAATGAAATTCGAGGTCTGATTTTAAAGCCTTACCAATAAGACAAACTGAATTCGTATTTTTTACTAATCCAGTCACAGGGGATATCACCCCGGGATGTCCGACACCGACCGAACCGCTCATGCCTAATTCACGCTCACAGCGAAGCACCAAACTACCGATGGCATCTATAGTTTCAGCATAACTACTTTGGGGTGTTTCTATACGTTTCTTATAAAGTTCTGAATCATCACTAGCAAGGGCAACCAATTCTATTTTGGTTCCCCCTAAATCTATTCCAATCCGCATAACTTAAAAGTAACGCCTAAATTTTTCAATCCATTAAAAAACTACGGTCCTAACCATCACATTGGCACAAGAGAAATTTAATTATACTTAACAAAAATATTGAGCACTTTCGCTAACTAATAAATAAACAACGATACACGTACTTATGCCAATCGGTATGAATTTAGACTCACAAACTTATTTCTTAACAGCTGCTTTTTTAGCTACAGGTTTTTTAACCGGTACTTTTTTAGCTACGGGTTTCTTAACCGATGCTTTTTTAGCTACAGGTTTTTTAGCAAGTATTTTAGCTACAGGTTTTGGAACGGGTACTTCTTCCTCAGCGGGATTATGTGTACCTGTTTCTGATCCAAAGCATGACTCTTTGATAAGACTAATAGCGATACCAGTAATGATGGTAAATGCAATAATTGATTCCACGGTTTTTTCTCCTAAATTCTAGCTTGATGCCATCTTAATTTAATCTTAAGCATGCACTAACACAACGCTAAGATATGATGATTTTATTATTTTCTAAAAAAATAAAAGTGACTACTAATAAATAAAAATTTATCAGAGAAATATATTAACCGAATTTTGTTCTCAAAACACTAGCAAAGTAAAAAATAATTCTCTAAGTACCGTCAATCTCAAGACAGTGAATTAAAATCAGTCAAAAATATTGACGTTTCCACTAGAGATAAAACTTATTCTTTCGATTCGTCAATGAGACTTTCCCAGTCTGACTCAGAAACAACCTTGACAGAAAAGTTAATTGCACGGGCAATCTTATTAGCACCGACATTCTCGCCACAAACAAGATAGTCTGTTAACTGAGAAATTGAACTCGGTATTTCACAACCTAAGGCCACAGCCTGTTCTTGCATGGCTCTTCTACTCTGTCGCATTGTCCCCGTAAAAACAATTTTCTTGCCTACAAGCGCGGACTGTATAACGACCCGCTCACTTTCTACTAAGCTCTTTTCAAGTGTAAAATTTTTATCTTTCAAAAATTTAATTGTCGGCCATTTATGCACTAATTGCCTGACTACCGTCTCGGCAGTTGCCTCACCAAAGCCATTTATTGCAACCATCATAGGGACGGTCATTACCGGTAATTGTTCCAAAGGAATATGTTTTAATAACCGCCGAGAATCACCCAACCCCAATCTATTAAGCCCGAAGGCTGCTAAAAAACGATAATCTTCAATAGGTTCCGTACCCGACCTCTTCAGTTCTTTAATAATATTTTCTGATTGTTTAGGCCCAAAATTCATCATCTCAAGCTCTTCTTGCTCAAGTTGGTAAATTCCCTCTAAGGTATTAACCCCAAAAGCTATTATTTTTTCGATACTTTTGGGTCCTAACAAATGAACATTGCCCAGAATTTTAAAAAAATGCTCCAGACTCGCCTGTAACTGTGCAGGGCAATTAGATTCGTAACAAACAAGAAAATCATTTTCCCACTCAAGCGAACTGTCACAACTCGGACAATACATTGGAACTAGAACCTCACCCTCCCCAGAAACTTTTCGCTCATATTTTGGGATCACTTCACCGGCTCTCGATATTTCAATACAATCACCTGTAGCAATGTTATCTTTTAAAATATTCCCGGCATGATGCCCGGTTACCCGGCTAATCGTTGCTCCCGATATAAACACTGGTGTTACACCAAAAACAGGCGTCACCCTTCCGGTTCTACCTGTTTGCCAAAAAATATCTTCAATCTTCGTTTGGGTCCTTTCGCCCAAATCCTTTTTGGCTATTTGATAACAGTGATGATGATTGGTAGAACCCATTTCCAATTGGATTTCACGGTTTAAAACATCAATAACAGCACCGTCTGTTGGAAATCCACAATCCTTGACCGAAGCACAAATTTCATCAAGGTCAGCCATCAACTCACTGATTGTGCCTTGCCAATTTTTTAACGCCGTATAAGGAACAAATTTGGCAGCTCCTGCTGACAAGGCGGCTTTAGCATGCTGATTTAAACTCTCAGCACCGACTAACCCAACCATGAAATTTCTCGGATGCGTAAATACATCTTTAAGATGTGTGCTGAAATACTCTGATGTTAAAACTAATTCGCCTAATCCTGTATCACCGCCAACGTGTTGAACGCCCAGATCAAAAACATGCGTGACATTAGTTCCAGACTCCCCATTACCACGGGTAGCCAAAACACCCTTGTCTAAGGACGCGGCTAAACCATCTAATTTAGCGGTAACACAAACCGTGATAACGTTATGATTAAAATCAATTTTATCCGCTGCTTTTTTTACCCGTTGAAAAAAACGCTTCATATCTTCAAAACTATAAGCCTTATCCGTGCTTAACATTGGCTTTGTGTGCTTCACCTTTTGTTCCGAAAAAAAAGGTTCTACTTCAACACGATGAAAGCGCTTGTGATCGGGATAACGCCTGCGAAATTCAGCCAAATATTGGTGATCGTAAAGTGAATCTTCCATAATGGGTTGTCCTGAACGATAAGCCTTATTAGCTTTTTTAATTAATTGTTCAAGTTCGCTGTCGGTAAGCTCATTAGCGGGGAGATAAATAGGCATTGGTATAATCTAAAAATTCTAGGCGTAAATTAATTTTGTTATAGTTATTATACGCTTTTAACAAAACGTTTTTTTCAACGCTTATCAGGCTATAATTACTTTCCATTAAGGCTTATATATTTCCCAACAGTTACACACTATTAAACATTCGTTCTGATATTATCAATTCTTATGCTGTGCCAAAACCAATTTACCCTTGTATTATTTCTCTCAATCGTCCTTTTATCCGGCTGCCAATCCTCCTTTGGCCCTAATGTTGTTAAAGACACCCATCCGGGCTATAACAGCGCGATTGCCACAACGTTAAATCATCAGATGTTACTTAATTTAGTTCGATTAAAATACCGCGATGAAGCGTATTTTCTCAAAGTAACTAGCATCACCGCATCGATGAGTTTTAGCGGAAACTTGGGCATCAGTTCTAGCTTTGACCTAGCACCGGGTGGCAATTTGTTCAAACCTGACTTCGGCGTTGGTTACACAGACAAGCCAACAATCACATACCAACCCGTGCAAGGGGAAGATTTCCTTAAAAATGTTCTATCGGGCATTTCTCTCGATGCCATCATGGTTTTAACCCAATCGGGGTGGAGTGTCGAACGGGTTTTTGGTTTGTGTGTTGAAAGAACCAATGATCTTCTGAATGCCCCAACAGCCTCCGGCCCTACCCCACTACAAGAACCTAAATTTAAACGATTTAAACAATTATTACTGTTATTAAAACATCAGCTTAATCAAGGGAACATTGAAATGGGTTCTGATGACAGTCATACACAAATAAACATTTTGTTTAAAGCTAACAATGAACATGAAATAGCTGAAATGAATAAACTTGGCGAATTATTAGGTTTTAATCTGGACAAAAACCATTCCGCTCTCGTTAATTTAAACACTAACTTTCTCAAACAAGAAAAGAACCAAATCACCATTAGGACGCGCTCAATATTAAGTATCATGTTTTATCTTGCTCAAAATATTGATATTCCCATTGAACATATCCATGCAGGTTTAGTGACTATTACCAAGAACCAACAAGGCGATGCCTTTAATTGGAGCCGAACACCGGCAGGTTCCGTGTTTAAAATCTTAACTAGCCGGGAAAAACCAGAAAACACACACCTTGCCATTCCTTACCGCGATTATTGGTATTATATTGCTGACAATGATTTACAAAGTAAAACGACTTTCATGTTATTAAAACAGTTATTTGATATCCAGTCAGGTCAAACCAAATTTTCAGGCCCTGCATTAACATTACCAGTTAGGTAACAGCTATTAAATCATGTGACTGTAGCTAGTTTTCAATGAACAGCGCCCTACTAACTTAAAATATAAATGGACCAGAGGCTAGCAAATGCACCCAACCCGAAAGAATAATAGCTGGTCCAAAAGGAATAGCTTCTTGAAAATCAGCTTTCTTTAGTAGCATTGGTAGCGCAATTAATAGCCCTAAAATAGCAGAAATGGTGATCATACTCACCAACATTGGAGCACCCAACAGGGCGCCAAAAACCGCCATTAATTTAAAATCACCATGCCCTAGGCCTTCTTGGTTACGACAAATCTTGTAGACCCAATAAACACTCCAAAGACTTAGATAACCCGCAACTGCACCCAGTATAGCGTCAGAGGGTGTATTTAAATAACCCAAACTTGTAGCGATTAGAATTATCCATAACAACGGCAGAACTAAACAATCCGGAATGATCTGATGATCAAAATCAATCAAAGCAATTACTATCAAATAATACGTTATTATCAACATCAGCAACCCTTCTACCGTTAAGCCATAAAGCCCCCCGATTAAAACAGAAAGACCTGCTGTCAGGATTTCAATAAGGGGGTAACGAATAGAAATTTCGATCTTGCAATGACTGCATTTCCCTTTCAATAATAACCAGGAAAGCACAGGGATATTTTCCCAGAACCTAATGGTTTTTAAACATTGCCGGCAGTGAGACCGCGGCATGCATAAAGAAATAGATTTTTCTTTTTGTGACTCTAAATCGAGAAATTCACGTGCCTGTTGGCGCCAATCAATAAATATCATTTCAGGCAAGCGATAAATAACAACATTTAAAAAGCTACCAATTAACAAACTCAGCAGAAAAAATAAAATCAATATTTGGTTAAACTCAAAATAGGGTAACGTTTTAAAATTAATTATCATGGCATCAAGGGTGGCGCTATCATTTCTTATCAGTTACAGATAATCACACCTTTGAAACCATCACAAACTCTAATCCCATCAAGGCATTCACACATTGAACATCATATTTAAACCAAATAACCTTAGCTATACCTGACATCTTTTTAGCCTCAATTTCAAACTGAACCTTGTCGTTTTTTTTAAATTCAACAGAACCAGTAACCATCGCCATCATGCCTAAAGGGGAGGTGTTAGTCGTCGTAAAATTGCAACTAAAACCGTTATGTTTAATCACTCCTTTTATTAAACGCCCTGCCCGGTAGAAACGCCTTTTACTCTTTGTTACTGAGCTATCGTACTTTGAATCATAAAATTCAAACCCCGTTAAAAACCGACCCGCTATAGTCTTACTCCAAACCATTGTACAAATCCCTGAAATATTGATTTCAACTAAATTAAACTCAATAAATTTATGCTCACTAATCCCTTGGAATAATTCACGGACTGTTGGCATCAAGACCGTAGGTTCAACATAAGCTAAAAATCCAGTTAATGAAATATTTTCCAGTGAAACTGATAGCTCTTCCCTGCCTACCCAAATATAACCTACGGTCTTAAATAGGATACGTTCACACCTTTTTGACATGGGGTTAACCCTTCTAAAATAGCTACAATCCAAATAAATATAGTTGAACTTTGATAGGTTTCCACACAATCAAGTATTTAGAAAAACTAAAATGAATAATTCTTTTTGCGCTTACTTTTTTTTAAATCGAAAATCAACCGGTCTATCCAATGTTCAAAGCTACTATCGTTGCTGGCTACAGCCACTGATGAACTTTTAGGTTATAGTTAAAATCAAACAATCCGATTTGTTTTACTATACCGCTAACAATTAAACGCTTGATAGACCGAAAAGGAGATTACACATGCCTTACCTAAAGTTAACGACTAACACACCCTTAAATAATTTACAAAAGCCTGAACTTCTAAAACAACTGTCACAATTGATTACGGCAGAAACAGGTAAACCGGAAAATTATGTATTAATTGAACTTAATGAAAACAGTCACATGCTGTTTGCAGGGGGCTCTAATCCTTTAGCTTATCTTGAATGCAAAAGTATAGGCCTAACAACGACCCAAGCGAAGTCTATGTCCAGTTCAATAAGTCAATGCTTAGAAAGTTTATTGGGTATTAAACAAGAGCGGATTTACATTGAATTCAGTAATTGCCCGGGAGAATTTTGGGGGTGGAATGGCTCAACTTTCAGGTAACTTTAATCCAGTGGTTCATTAAAAATGAAACCACTGGAACTTCGCCTCCATGAGGCAACTATTTTTTAGATATATTCAATGGCCATTAAAGGCTGGCCTTTAGTAATCAGATCACCATTACTGACCAACACTTTTACTATTTTACAATTTGAAGGCGCTGAAATTTCATTAAATAACTTCATCGCTTCAATGATACAAATAATATCACCTTCCTCTAAAACCGAACCTTCTGCAACAAATGGAACAATATCAGTACCTGAGGCATGGTAAAAGGTTCCTGCCATAATTGAGTCGATCGTGTTTTGATAATTATTAGCATTTATTTTCTCAGCACTCACTTCAGCGTTTGATGCTTCAACAGCCTTATTTTCAGTTGCTTTAGGTAAAGGCGAGGGACTGACAACGCTGGCATTAGTCACTGACGTGATAGCGCCTGACCGTAGAGATAGACTAAAGTCTCCTTTATTGAGCGTTAATTCATTTAACTGTAAATTAGAAGCCGTCGCAATGAGTGTACTCATTCCACTGTAATCATCCGGGTGCAGAATGGGGTTTAGTGCTTCAGGATTTTGTTTATTTACTAAGGTCTCTGATTCAACCAATTTGGGAATATTGAGTTCTTCCAGCTCAATATCAGCGGGCGTTTTTGGGCGTTCATTTTCTGCAAACGCCCTCCATTTAAAGAATTCAAGAGCAACTTCTGGAAAAAGACAATACGATAATATATCCTCTTCATTAGTAATTAGGGTGGGGTCAGATATTGACTCACCTGCGGTAGGCAAAGTATCTTCAAGATCATCGGCCGGTCGGTAATCTATAGGTTTTTCATCGCCAAGAATCTTCTTAATGAAAGCCGCCTCTATTGCAACCGGTGATTTACCGTATAATCCTTTAACATAATTTTTCACTTCTTGAGGAACAATTTTATATCGCTCTTCACAAATAATATTCATTACCGCTTGAGTCCCTACAATTTGACTGGTAGGGGTTACCAGTGGCGGGTAACCTAAATCCTTTCTGACCCGAGAAACCTCTGCTAACACCTCAGGCAGTTTGTCAAGTGCACCTTGCTGCTCCAATTGTGAGCGGAAATTTGAAATCATCCCACCGGGAATTTGATGAACCAAAATTTCAGAATCAATAATAGGGTCATTACTCCGTCGACCTAAAGACCTTTTAGGTCCTAACTCAAGAAAATATTGATTAACGATTCTTAGTGCATCAACATTTAAATGAACATCAAATTCTGTTTCGTCAAAAATAGCTAACATCGTTTCAACCGGAGGCTGCGAAGAAAATCCAGCCATCGAAGAAACGGCACAGTCAATTGCCCCGGCACCAGCTCTAACGCCATCTAAATAGGCAGAGCAAGCCATACCACTAGTTGCATGTGCATGAATTTGAATTGGTATATTTAAGTGTTTATTTAATTCCAATACTAAGTTGTTAGCCATCGTGGGTGATAATAACCCGGCCATATCTTTTATGCATAAGGAATCAATCCCCATTTCAACTTGTACTTTTGCTTCATTAACATATTTTTCAATGGTATGGACTGGACTGATCGTATATGACAATGTGCCTTGCGCATGAGCACCACTCTTCTTTACGGCTTCAATGGCTGAACGGAGATTCCTATGATCATTTAAAGCATCAAATATTCTGAAAATATCAACCCCGTTATCATGAGCTGTGCCGACAAAACGCTCAACCAGATCATCAGAATAATTCTTATAGCCAACAATATTCTGTCCTCTCATAAGCATTTGCAACGGTGTTTTAACAGCTTTTGCTTTAATAAGCCTGAGTCGTTCCCATGGGTTTTCCCGTAAAAAACGCAAACAAACATCAAAAGTAGCCCCGCCCCATACCTCTAATGAATAATAGCCAACCGTATCAATCGTATCGATGATATCGATAATATCTTCCGTGCGCATTCGTGTTGCCCAAAGCGATTGATGAGCATCTCTCAATGTGGTGTCAGTAATTCTTAGCGTTTTATTTTTATTTTTTTCCATTTTTAGTCACTAAAGGTAGGCCGTTGATCCAAGGTAGACGTTATTAATTTTAAATTAAGTCTACATTGCAACAAATAAATAGCAGTTAATAATTTGATATGTATTTTTACCATCATCAACCTCATAAAAAAACCTTTTTCTCATATAAACGTTAAATAGCTACCAAGCGGCAACAAACCTTTTTTAGCTGTTAAAAAATTGCGTTATTATGAAACTGTAAATATTAGTAACCGCAACCATCGAACTTATTAACAACCTTAATTAAAGTAATAAACTATTTATGAAAAAATTATTTAATCTACTTCTACTCATTAGTCTCGCCGCCTTCAGCCAGAGCTGTGTCCTAAGCAAAGTCATTGCTGTACCCATGCGAGTAGGTGGAGCCGTTATATCCATAGTCCCTGTCATAGGGAATCAAGCCCATGATGCCATCGACACAATGGCTGACTCAGTCGATGAAATGCCGCTTTAATTAGGAATCAATTCGTACTTAAACGCTGAAGAACACCTAACGCCTACATTTATTAACGTGGAACTGCCTAAAAATTGATTAATAAGACCGATAACGTGTAGTAGCCCAGACTTGATCTGACAGTTCCCCGTTTTTTTACGGGTGTCTGTTAGATTCGATTTAAGCTAAATTCTTTTCAGCCCCAATCGATTTACCATCAAGTAAAGTTTCCATCGGCGTACGCCCACCGCACATTTTTCCCTGATAAGTTCGGTCATTGTTATCGGATTTAATCCAATCGTCCAGATCTTTTTGTAAGGCCTCCATTGTCGAGTAGTGTTTTTTCCTGAAGGTGATCTGATAAAACTCATTCAAAATATCTTATGAAAGCGTTCACAGATTCCATTGGTTTGTGGTGACATTGCTTTCGTCTTAGTGTGATCAATATCATTAATTGCCAGATACAACTGATAATCATGATGGTCAACACGTCCATAATACTCTGTACCTCTATCGGTCAAAATGCGCAGCATAGGAAGCTCGTGTTGCCCAAAGAACGACAGAACCTTATCATTGGTACATCAGCGGCTGTGATGGGTGTTTTGGTGGTATAGAGCTTCGCAAAAGCAACTTTGCTGTAGGTCTCAACAACCGCAAGCGCGCCACTATTTTTGCGAAAGCTTGTTTTGGGCATCCCAGCCCAAGCAAGCGGCAAAAATCACGTGGCAGTTAATGCCTACGGCGCCCCAGTTCGTCCTGAGTCCGGTCACTGCGTCACATCATTGCAAGCTCGATGCCGACTCCGTAACG
>DTSI01000105.1:416-8767 GCA_012965425.1 Methylococcaceae bacterium | reverse complement strand
AGATGATCGAATCACCTTAACGGTGGGTGCTGATGACGAGGCACACGTCACCCTTGAAAATCACAAGCTAGAAGCATTGCTCACTGACATTGCTCAGGAGGCGACTGAAAAAATACAAGGCATTACTGATGCGGCCGCGAATAACGGCCTGTTAACGCTGACAGCTAATTCAAATACAGCGCTGAGTGATCTTGCCATTACCCTTCAACGATCTGCAAACACGCTGCCTTTGACAACGATTAAAACTTTTGATTTTACTGATCACCCCTTCAACACAGGTGATCGAATTACCTTAACGGTGGGGGCTGATGACAAAGCACTCGTTACCCTTGAAGATCAAAACCTAGAAACATTACTCACTGACATTGCTCAGGTGGCGACTGAAAAAATAGAAGGCATTACTGAGGCGCTCGTGAATAACAGCGTGTTAACGCTAACAAGCAGTATAAACACAACACTGAGCAACCTTACCATTACCCTTGAAAAATCGACCCCTCCAGCACCGCAGTCCTCGATTAAAACCTTTGATTTTACCCATCAGGCTATAGCCAAAGGCGATCAAATCACCTTAACGCTTAACGGTGATGAAAAAGTACACGCAACACTTGAAGGTCAAGATATCAATACCTTACTGACCACTATCGCCCGGGGTGCATTGAAACAAAACGATGCTATTAAAAAAGCAGAGGTCAAAGACGGCGTTTTAAGACTAAGCGGTTTTAACAACCATAACGCAATAACCCAGACTTATATGGAGATCAAGCGACCCGCCACGCCGCCTTCATTGGATAATATTTCACTGCTTAGTGATAAAAAAGCCCAACAAAGTTTAATCGTAATTGATCAGGCCATAACCGATGTGACCTCACAACAATTATTACTAAAAACTTTTCAGAACCAGATTCACCATGCTTTTTCTAAACTGACACCGGTCGATGAAAGTCTGTCATTACTCACCCAAGGCGACCTGACTGCAGTCGTCGTTAACGAAACCGAACCGTTACTGATTGTTGAGTCCGAGACAATGCGGTTCCAAAGCCCGCCTCAAAAGGGGCTCAAGGTAGGCCAGAAAATGTTACTGAAGGTAACAGATTCCAGCAGTCTGCCGCCAAAAATAAAACTATTTAAAGCAAGCGATTCACCGCTTTTACAATTAACCAATAACAACAGTCTATTACATGCCTTATTAAGTCAGGAACTGCCTTTGCTGCCGGTTGAAAAGGCGCTTTCAGACGGGTTAAGTCAAAGAAATATTACCAAACGATTAGATTTAACGCCCTCCGATAACGTCATTCAAACCCCTTATGAAAAGAACGTTTTAATCAACGATGAAGAACCCGCCTCAGAGGCCATTTTACCCCAGCACTTATTACTTCCTGAAAAATTTAAGGCCGACTGGGTGCAACGGCAACTCAAAAATTCAGGGTTATTTTATGAAAATAGTTCATTAAAAAAAACAGGTACACCGTTAACTGATCTTAAACAATTATTTTTGCTATTACAGCGTGAAGATGCGGGCAATAAGGAACTGACCCAAGCATTGGATGGCATTTCAGCCAGTCAGGTCAAAGCGCTTGATGCTGACTTACAAGGGGGGAGTTATTATTCTCTGTTACTGCCTTTTCTCCCCGGTGAATTTATTACTTTGACCTTGGTCCAAGATGAAGTACAAAAAATCAACCAGCAGTGGCATATTTATCTGGAAAGCAACACTCAAACCCTCGGGCACTTTAAAGTTGATATTGTGTTACAGAAAAAAACAGTTGCTATTCAATTTCGTTCAAACCAAGACTGGCTAGTCTCTTTGATCGATTCGTCCAAAGAGAAACTCATTGACCGGGTTGAAAGTGCCGGCATGTCGGTTTCAGGGGTTACCGCTCAGCTTTCAAAAAAGAATTCGTCCGCGCAAACTAAAGTAAACGAAACAGAACACGCTAAACAATCGGTACTTTCGGCAAAAGAGCAAATAAACCAGCAAACTGATATTGCACTGTTGGCTCAAGCCAATGCAAAAAAAGAAAATATTATGATGCTCTTAAAAGAATAAAACTCTGCGATATAAACTTTAAATAAAAAAAGCCCCACCCTTTGAAAGGGTGAGGCTCTTAGTATTAAGAAACTACCTTAAATTTTAAATATCTAACGAGACATTGGCAAAGTAAGTTCTTTGTGGGTACGGGTGAAAATCATAATAGTTTTCGTTCAATAGATTATCGACACCCATTGAGAAAGTCGCTGTCATATCATTAGCTAAAGGTTGCACGTATTGCGTTTTAACATTCAGCAATACGTATTCATCTGATGCCCCATAAACCCCTGAGGTATTATCACTGTTATCTTCTTCAGCATACTGTGGTCCACGATAATTAGCACTTAAGGTGGTATCCCATTGGTCAGTTAAATGGTAGGTTGCAGAACCATTGGCTTTCCAATTCGAGGTGCGAACCCATTGTTTACCCACTAACTCTGGACGATCAGGATTAGAAACAATTTGTTTATCGAGCCAAGTACCGTTCAAATTCAGATCAAGTGGCAAATCAAATAAATTATCTTGCTTGTAAACCATTTGAACACCAATGGTTTCAGTCTGACCAATACCTAAAAATGTTTCTAAATTTTGACCATCAACAACCTTAGCACTGTTCATGATTTCATTGTCAATCGTATTGTAGAAGAAATCAACACTCATCAAGCCTTCTGGAATTTCATACGCTAAGGTTAGGTTATGAAAGTTACCACTTTCAGGCCCTAATTCAGGATTAGAAACAACTGCAGATGCACCCGCCGATTGGTTTTCAAACAATTCTTGCGCTAAAGCAAAACGATACGCTCTTGAGAACGAATAACGTGCACTAAATTCATTTGGCGCCCAGGAAATAGAGGCTTTGGGTGAAACCCGAGTTTGCTCTCGATCACTGAAGGTACGATCATAACTTTGATTCGGATCCCATGAATTCGAAAGATCATGTCCACCGGAGGCACTCCAAACATCTAATCGAGCACCGGCCATCACATTAAAGTCCCCTAGGAAATCATAATCCAATTGTGCAAAACCACTGTGTAATTGCGTTTCACCACCCGAATCTTGCTTGAGACCCCCAGTTGCTTTTTTAACTTTATAGGAGGAACTATCTGCTTTCCATGTAGTAGTATTTAAATCAGCTTGATGGTATTGATAGCCCCACATAAAGCCTAAGTTCTCATCGCCTAAGAAGTGATCGGTAGCCAATTTAAAATCAAAGGTTGCCCACCACATTTCTTTATCGACTATATTGCCTTTATAATTTTCTCGGTCTCCCTTCCAATCTAAATAATCGTTGTCATCAAGGGTGCTGTAATCAGGTTTATAAGCTAAATCTTTAAAGGCATCAAAAAAACTCGCTGAAGTATCTATACTCCAGTCATCATTAACTTGACCTGATAAATTCAAGCCATATGAAAGGGTTTGCCTTTCACTTTCAGAAAATGCATAACGGCTTGCCCCCCAACCACGTTTTGTCGGCATATAGAGAGCACCACCGTATGAAACCACATCCCCACTATTGGTATCAGTCGCATTACCACGACCCCAAACCCCTTGACCGGCCAGATAGTTTCGAGCACCTAAATCCTCTACACCTCTTTTACCTTGATAATCTTCAAAATTGACATTAAATAAAGCGCGAAGACTATCCGTAAAATCATACCCTATTTTCACAGAATACAAATCATTCATCATTTCTTCGATACCGGAATCTCCGGTAATAATAGTATCTTCACCTTTAGTATTTTTTGCGGTGGGTAATCCGGTGACAGGAATTGGGGTAACCGGATCAAACTGTGCACGCATATTAGTACGATCTTCAATGTAAGCGGCTTTATCTTTAAGTTGACCGTATTTAAGCGCTTTAAATTGTTCGGCATTTGCGGCATCAGCAGCGGCATCACCGCCATCATCCCAGACTAATGCTTGTAACCTACCGTCTGCATCGTAATCTGGGGTACCATCAGCTTTTTTTAGATACGCACCTTCAACCAGTTCTTGTTCTTGCTCTAACAATGTGGTTGGTGTTTGCGCATCCCACATTTGTGGCTGGCCTTGGTTCTCAATATGGTTAAAAGAGCCCGAGATGGTAAAGTCACCGAAACGGTCACCGGCAGAAATAAATTCTTTGTGGCCCCAGAGCGTTTCATCGCGGCCATAACGATCAGATTCCTGCATAAAACCCGTGGCATCCATATGCATTTCAAATTCATCCGGCATTTTAGTTTTAACTTCAATTACACTGCCAAAAGAGCCCCCTGAATGCTGGGCTGAAAAAGGGCCGTAAAAAACTTTAACGGATTCAACGGAATTCGGTGCGATTTGGGTCCAACGCGGCGCGCCATTCCATTTTGTTTGCGTTAGATTAGACAGCGGAATACCGTCTTGAAGCATCATCGTGTGTGCCGTTTGCATATTAGTCGAACCGCGTGTCGCGACCAGACCATTGGTATCACCAATAAAACGGCGACGGACTTGTATACCCGGTGCGCCTCGGACAATATCTTCAGCCGTTGTTAAATTGACTTTGGCGATATCTTCTTCAGTAATATCAAAACTAGGTGTTGCAATGGTCGTTTCAGGAAACAACTTACCACTGGTGGTGATCACCATTTCATCCAACTGATGCGTAGGCGTATGGTCCGCCATAACCCCGCTTACAGGAACTATCAGCAGCGGTAAAAATGCTTTCTTAATATTCATGAGTGTTTAGGCCTTTTGATCTATTTTTGTTATCAGGTGGCAATATAAACGCTGAAACTTTAACCTGCTAGAAAAAAAAAACATCATTTAAAAATTCAGGGATTTCACTCACCAAAATAGGTGATATGACACACTTTTGTATTTTTTCAGGAGAAAAACGATTAGAGGCGTTGAAAACTGGCGAGATAATCAATCCACTGTTGCGCGGTTTTTTTCGATTTCTTATTTTTTTGCTGCTTGGCTTGATTAAAAGCATCCGTCGCTTTCGGGTAGTCTTTTAATTCAAAATAACTCATACCTAATAAAATATAGGTATCGCCTTTGCGCTTAATAGCGCCTTTTTTAAGTGCCTTAGTTAAGGCAGCCACGGCCTTTTTCCATTGCTCTCGTTCAACATAACTGTGCCCTAACTGTTTATAGAGTTTACCGGTATCGGCCAGTTTTGAAGCGATCTCAAGCGCTGCAATGGTTTTTTCAGATTCTTGAGCCAGCGCCCAGGCATTGGCTAACAATTCCCAGTTTTTAGACGTGTGTTTAACCTCCTTTTTAGTAAGTGCTTGCTCTAATAACTTGGCGGCTTTAAAAGGTGCTTTATTAAATAAAAATAAATGGGCGATCGAGACAATCTCTTTACTTTTTGTGATAAGCCCTCGTTGATAGGCTAAATGTTTTACGGACAGGGCCTTTTTATAATCTTTAAGTTGGATATAAACCCCTGAAAGTTGCGTCCAGTAAACTTTTTTATCCGGGTATAAGTGAACCAGTTGTTCAAGCAACTGAGCGGCTTGCGGGTATTGTTGCAATTGGTAATGAAGGGCTAGTTTTAATTGCAACCATCCTTCAACCGCCTCTTTACTGGCTTTAACCGCTTTGCTGATAAAGCGTAAGGCTTTAGCATATTGTTTTAGTTGTGCATAGGCACTGGCCGTTAAGGCATTAATCCCCGGTGTTGGGTTGGGGTTATCTTCCAGCCAAGTCTCGATCAAGTCAATTGCCTTTTGGTATTGCCCTTCGGCTAAATAAAGCTGACCTAAATTAATTAATAATTGTTGTTCTTGATTGTCAGGCAGTACATCTAATTGCTGACATTGTAAAAGTATTTTAATCGCCTTGGAGTATTGTCCATTTTGGATATAAACTGAAGCCTTAAGGCGCAGTACAACCGCTTCTTCATAAGTGCCTTTTTTAAGTGTTTCGGTTAACCCATTCAGCTGGCTTAGTGCATCTTTATAGGCTTTATCGACAATCAATAATTCAATCTTTTGAAGGTTCTCAAATAAGCGCGGAGAGATAACCGCCTTTTTAGCCCCTAATGTGGGTTCAATCAGCAAAGCCAACCCTAACAATACTAATAATAAAAAACGTTTTATCATTTTCTAAGTTTAAATTCCAGGAGTTGTTCTGCACGTTGTTCAAAGGCAATACCTTCTATTATTTTCGCTTTGAATTTCCAGCGTTTAATCGCCGAAAGTGCTACGCGGTCAAAGGTGTTTTTCGGCTCCGCATCCACCACAACCGCATCAGCAACCGTGCCTTCTTGAGTAATGGTAAATTGTACTTTTACCCACCCTTCAATGCGCCGATTGGCCGCTCGCATCGGGTAGCGCGGAGCAATACGAACCAGTGGAATCACATTGGTGCTGATATTTCCGACACCGATCTCAACACCCTTCATCCCCATGTGTGACAGTTCCAACGGTAAATCAAGATCGGGGATCTCCATTTTGGGTTGCAGGTTTTTAATCGGGTTCGCTTGCAAGTTCATTTTTGGTGGCGGGGGACGTTTATTGGGTTTGGGTTTTTCAGGAATTCTGCGGTCTTTGGTCGTTAAATTAGTCTCTTTTTTGAGCCGAATAAATTCAGTCATCTGAAGGCTGGCTACTTTATTTAAACCCTGTTGATTATTACTGATCATAAACTGCATCAGCCAAAACAAGGCCAGTGAGACCCCTAAGCCTGCGGCAATGATAAAAATAGTGTGCTTCATTAGTTATCAGTATTGGTAGCAATAGAAGCATTCATAATGCCTGCTAAACGCACCTGATCCATGACTTTAACTAAGGAATCGGTTTTACTGTCTTTATCGGCGGTAATAATAACGGCGCCTAATGGATTTTCAGCATGTAACCGAGCCACGTTAGCGCGAACCGCCCTGACATCCACTTGTCGCTTATCAATCCAAATGTCACCGTTGGCTTTAATGCCAATAATAATATTGCCCTGCTCTTTTCTCTCTGCCGTTTTGGCCGTGGGCCGGTTAACATCAATTCCCGACTCTTTGACAAACGAAGTGGTGACAATAAAGAAAATCAACATAATAAAGACAATATCCAACATGGGGGTCATGTCTATATCAGAATTGTGCTCACTGGTAGAGCGGTGTTTACGTCGACTCATAATCAATCAATTAGTGAAATTTTAATAAATCTGCCAGATGATGGGTTTCATCATCGGTGCGGTCTTCAATATAACGGCTAAAATACAAGCCAGCGATGGCTACGACCATACCGGCCATCGTCGGGATAGTCGCTTGAGAAACCCCTGAGGCCATCGCCCTTGCATTACCTGTTCCGGTGACAGCCATAATGTCAAAGACATGAATCATCCCGGTAACCGTTCCCAATAACCCCATTAACGGACATAAGGCAATCAGCATTTTAATGATCAAGGTCATTTTAGCCATTTCTAATTTTGCTTCGGAAATCATCGCCACCCGAATAGTTTTAGCTCTCGGTGATGATTTATCGGCTCGGGTATTCCATTCACCCACCCACTGGTTTTTTAACAAAGGGTAACGGCGTTTAAAAAAAACCAACCGTTCTACAATCAAACACCAAAGACAAATCGAAACCACTAAAATGAGCCATAACACCGTACCGCCGGTATGTAGAAATTGCGTAACGGCCGCAAATTGCTCGCTAATAAAAAACATTATTTTTCAGCACGTCGGCTAATAATACCGGCTGTTTGCTCATCTAATATTTGCACCAGGGATTTACTACGGGAAGCCAAAAGACTGTGTAAAAACAATAAGGGAATCGCAATGCAAAGCCCTAACATGGTGGTAACCAACGCCTGTGAAATCCCATTGGCCATGAGCTTCGGATCTCCGGTTCCAAACAAACTAATACTTTGAAATGTTTCAATCATACCGGTTACTGTACCCAGCAACCCTAATAACGGCGCCACAGCAGCTAATAACTTAATCATCCCTAAGCCTTTTTCAAGCACCGGGACTTCACGGGTAATCGCCTCATCCAACACGAGTTCCAATGTTTCAACATCAGGACTATGATGCGATTCTGCATCTTTGATAACGCGTCCCAAGGGGTTATCAGTAGAAGCGGTCTCACTGACCAATTGCGCTGACATTTTTTGCCCCGTTTGCATCAAAACAACTAAACGATAGATTGCAAAGATAAAGCCAATCGCCCCAAGCGTAAGAATGATATAGCCGATAATACCGCCCTGATCAATGCGTTCAAAGGTATTCGGTGTTTGTATTAACATACTTAAGATGACTCCCCGAGTCGGGTCAACACCTAAGTCGGCATTTCCTTTCGGCGCTGCACCAAAATCAATTGCAAGATCTAAAAAGCGGGATTCGGGTTGGCGTGCCAGGACT
>DTSI01000105.1:0-397 GCA_012965425.1 Methylococcaceae bacterium | reverse complement strand
CCTTCTGATAACGCATTAAAAGCGCCAATACGAATCACTTTACTTTGCTTAGCTTCGCCCGCTGCAGATAACACGTCTGCATTAAAGTGCACGACTTTACCCGACTCGGTCATCTCTTGTTGCAGTAAAAACCAAAGTTGTTCCAACTGATCGATTGTTGGCAGCGCCTTGTTGTCGGCAATCACACTTAATTGCTGACCCCGCCCGGTAAATTGTGAAGAGACTAAGGAATGTTCAAAATCAACCCGCAAATCGCCAGCGGCTTGACGCGCTACGCCCAAGAGCTCACCTAAAACACCACTTTTTTGACGTAATTTAGCGTCTAAAGCCGTTAACACTTTTTCGTTCTCTTCCAAGTGTTTCTTAAGTTTTTTACTGATTTTTTCTTGCTTAATCA
>DTSI01000104.1:51846-57257 GCA_012965425.1 Methylococcaceae bacterium | reverse complement strand
ATGAGATCGGGACGTGGGTTATTGGATCGGTTTTTAGTCAAGTGGCGCAATGGAGCCAAGCAGGGCTCGCCTTACCCAAGGTAGCGATTAATATCAGCGCGATACAATTGTTAAATGAGGGTTTTATTGGGGTTGTTGACAGCTTAGCCAAGCAATATAGGATTAATCCGAAAGAGATTGTTTTTGAGATTACCGAGAGTATCGATATTGGACACTTCGCCTTAATCAAGACGGTATTAGAGCGCTTAAAAGTTCAGGGTTATCGTTTTTCATTGGATGATTTTGGAACGGGCTATGCATCGATGACGCATTTTAAGCGGCTGCCGTTTAGTCAGGTTAAGATTGATCAGAGTTTTATTGCTGATATTAATAAAAATGAAGACAGTTTAGCGATTGTTGAGGTGGTATTAACGATGGCCAGGTCACTGAAGTTAGAGGTGATTGCTGAAGGTGTGGAAACACCGGAGCAATTAGATATTTTAAATCGGCTAGGGTGTACGGAATATCAGGGTTATTGGTTTTCAAAACCCTTAGACGTTAATGCAGTAACCTCACTGTTAAGTTGTATTTAGTGATGGTTGTTTTTATCCTTTATTGCTTGTCCCTAACCACTTATGCAGAGCCTTTGCTAAGGCAATTAAATATTTAGGCTAGAAGTGCTCGCTGAAGAGGAGAAAACTGATGGGCAACTTTCGATATTGATGGCTTTAGGTTGCGATCAGTTTCAGGGGTACTTGTTCTCAAAACTGGTAAACTAAAAAATCTTACGACGTTAATTAACCCTTAGCGACACCCACTCCAACATTGATAATGAGGCTGACGCTGCCAGCTATGGAAAGCGAAGCGAGGGCTGGTAGTCCGCGATAGGCGTAGGTAATTCTGGGCACCCGCCGTGCGTAGCGCCAGAGGGGGTCTGGAATTACATCCGAAACGCCGTCTAGTCATTTGAGGTAGTGTTACGGAGTCAGCATCGAACTTGCAATGATGTGACGCAGTGACACGAACGCAGATACCATCTCTCAGCACCATGTTCAAGTCATAAAAATTTGGCTTGAACGTGATAAGGTTGTTGATGTTTTATGACACCAAAACATATTTGCACCAATTTTCGCATTGCAGCGCACAATGCACTCATTTTAGATTTGCCATTTTTTAATAATCGCTGATTTTGTATTTTAATATCAGGATTATGTTGTAGAGCTGAAATCGTAGCCATATAGAGCTTGGCTCTAATAACGGGGCTGCCAGCTTTTGATATTCGACTTCTCCCGCGAAGACTTGATCCAGATTCATTTTGTATAGGAACTAAACCAAGATAAGCAGCACACTGCGATGCCGACTGAAAAGTTCGACCACCTAGTACAATGAGCATATACCTTGAAAGAACCGGCCCTACGCCAGGAATTGTCTGTAAAAGAGCGTTATTATTCTTCAAGTATTCGTACTGATTAATGTGGCTATGAATTAGCTTTTCCAAATGCAACTTTTCTTTATTTAGAGTAAACAAGATCGTTTCAATAGCGTTTAATATTGTCTGTGAAGAAGGATTTATACTGGATTTTTCATGACGATTTTTCTCCCGTAATATATCTTTTTCTATCGCATCAAGACGCGAAGCCAAAGCCTTAAGTATTCTGATTTCAAGGGCTTCAGGCTGCCAAACCATGGGGGTTTGCGTCAAACCATAACGTGCTAATACAACACTATCTTTTTTATCATTTTTAGAGCGAACCCCTAAACTCTGACCATAATATTTAACTCGGGCTGGATTAACAACGGACACTCTTGCACCTGAATCAAATAGCCAATAAGCGCACTTTTCATGATATACGCCAGTAGCCTCCATAATAAAATGATACGCTGAAATACTCGATTTTGTGCGTTTAGCAAGCCAATCAATTAAAGTAACAAAACCTTCTTCAGAATTAGAGACTACCTTAAACTTTAATTTTCTATGAGTTAAATTATCAATTAAAGCACAGTCCAATTTACCCTTACTGACATCAATACCAATAATGTTCATAATATTCTCCTTACTACCCTTGTAAATACAGCCTTCTTTCCTCAGTGGAAAGGACTTTGATACCATTCAGTACCAGAGAAAGAGGAGCATGGACTTTATCTGCGTCACAGATTTTTCACCTAAGGACGAATACAAGTTCTCATGCTCCTTGATATACTGACAGCTAATCAAATATATCAGATTGAGAGATACAAGGACGAATCGGGGCGCCGAAGGCATTAACTGCCACGTGATTTTTGCCGCTTGCTTGGGCTGGGATGCCCAAAACAAGCTTTCGCAAAAATAGTGGCGCGCTTGTTTTTTAAGACTTTAACCCAAAGTATTTTGGTTAGACTAAGGAGTATCTGAGCTCTTAACGGGTTCAGTTAATTCTTTAAGTTGCAGTAAGGAAAAGAGCGTTTTTAAGTACGGACATTCAGTATTTGTGTGCGAAGCCGCTTTGATTGTATTGCCTAAAATAGCATTAATTTCCATGGGGCGACCTGCCTGATAGTCTAGTAGCATGCTGGTCTTGTAGGGTGGCATTTGGTGGGTGTTGTTGATATTTGTGTCAATAATATCATTCGGCAACCGGTGGCCTAAGGCTTTGGCAATAGTGAAAACTTCTTGCATGATCGCACGTACCAACGGTTCTTGGGTTTGTAAAATGGTTTGCGTGCTGAGGCCGCCTGAGAGGACCGATAAGGGGTTAAAAGGGGCGTTCCAAATACATTTTTGCCATCGTGCGGTGGTAATGGATTCACTTAATTGGCAATCTATGCCAGCATTTTGAAATAGCGTGACTAATTGTTGGGTTTTTTCGCTATAACCGCGTGGTGCGTTACCTAATGTGAGTCGCCCGTACGCTAAATGTTCAATTTCACCATGGCTAATGCGATTACTGCAAATAAAAGCGAGCCCGCTGACGACCTCGTTATCAGGAAAAGCGGCGATGATTTCATCTTCAATCGCAATGCCGTTTTGAATGAGCACGATGGTGGTTGCTTTGCTGACAGCCGGTTTAATGAGTTTCACTCGATCAAGTGTATCGAGAACTTTGGTGCAGACTAACAGATAGTCAACAGGCGTTTTCACGGCTGGTGTTGAATTAAATGTTTGCTCGGGTTGAAATGGCCACTGACCTAATTCATGACTATTAATCTGAAAGCCGTGTTGTTTGATGTGTGGATAATCAGAGCGGCAAACGACAGAAACCTGTAGGCCTTGTCGGGCTAGAAGGCTACCGTAAAAACCTCCAATGGCGCCGGTGCCAAAGACTAAGGCGGTCGTCATAGGTTCAGTGTTTCTTTTAGAAAAGGGACGGTAACTTTGCGTTGCGCAGATAAGGTGGCGTGGTCCAGAATATTTAGCAAGGCCCAGAAGTCAGTCAGTTCGCGCGTATAGCGAGACAGAATAAAAGTAGCGGCCTGCGGAGAAATATCAAAACCCATGCGATGCGCTTTATGGCTGAGTGCAGCCATCAAGTTGGCGTCGCTTAAGCGTTCTAGTTTTAAGGTAAGCCCCCAGTTGAGTCGAGTTTTAAGGTCTGTTAAGGGGATATTTAATTGTGTGGGTAAACCGTTAGCGCTGATAATGAGGTGATTACCTTGTTCAGTAATGCGGTTAAAAAAATTAAAGTAGTGTTCTTGGTGATGTTGGATCTCATTGAGGAAATGAATGTTGTCTATACAAACTAACGCTAAGTTTTCTAGTCCTTCAAGAATGCTGGGGTCTGGGAGTTGCCCGCTTTTTAATTCCAGATAAAAAGTACTGTCTCCCGTTTGTGCGGTTTGTTGACAACAGGCCTGTAGAAGGTGTGTTTTTCCTGTGCCCGAGGGACCCCAAATAAAGATAAAAGGTTCGCCGTTTTTATCGCTACATTGCTTTAAATGGCTGACAACCTCTTCGTTGTCACCTGAGAAATAGTCGTCGAAACTTTGGTTGCTTCGGTGTTTGAAATCAAGGGGTAACTGCTTACTCATTGATCGGGGTTTTTTCCATTTAAACGAACATAAAGCGTGGCGCTCAGGAACAAGGTCAGGGCAATAATGGTTTCGCCGATAGCATACCAACGTTCGGTAAGATTAGCCATCGCTTCGACCAGTCCGTGAGTAATATACAATAAACTGACATAGGCCATCCAGGCAGTGCTCTTAGAGCGGCCGTGAAGAAAGCCGCGTAATGGTAGCAGTAGCGGTGTAACCGTGACGATGAGGACTAATGCAGTTGGAAAGCGTGCCGACGGCATGAGCAGTGTGTTCCAGGCCATCAGCAAAGAAAAGAGGCAGAAATAGGCGCTTATGGCCAAGGTGTAGTAAGTTTTTTTATTAAGTATCATGAGACATTAAGTTGGTGGGCAGTTTGGGCTAAGTGTTTACCCATGAGTTGGCATAAGGTTTTTTCATCGTTGCTTAAGGGTTGGCCGTGACTAGCGAGGTGGCTGGGTCCGTAAGGTGTGCCGCCGGTTTGAGTTTCCCGTAGGGCCGGTTCGCCGCAAGGAACACCCATAATTATCATGCCTTGGTGCATAAGCGGTAACATCATTGAGAGTAAGGTGCTTTCGTGGCCGCCATGCATGCTGCTGGAGGAGGTGAAAACAATAGCGGGTTTCCCGGTGAGTGCGCCGGCCAACCACAGTTCAGTGGTGCTATCAATAAAATGTTTAAGGGGTGCGGCCATATTGCCAAAATGGGTAGGGCTGCCGAGTGCTAAGCCGTGGCAGTTTTTTAAATCATCAAGCGTTGCATAGGGTGCCCCTTGGTCTGGAATGGTGTCTTCAGTAGTTTCGCAGACGGTTGACACATTAGGAACGGTTCGGATGATTGCGTTGGCTTTTTGGGTGGATTCAACGCCTCGGGCAATTTGATGAGCCATATCAATCGTTGAGCCATGTCGGCTGTAATAGAGAATTAGTACCTGAGTATCCATGCAATATTGTCTTTTGTAAGTAGTATTTTGGATTAGAAAAAAAGGGGTTATAAAATGGCGAGGACGTTTTCAGGGGGACGACCAATGGTAGCCTGATCATTGGCTAAAACAATGGGACGTTCGATGAGTTTGGGGTATTCAGTCATTGCTTTTATTAATGTGTCGGCGTCAAGTGAAGTATCGTTCAGACCGGCAGCCTTATAGTCAGGCTCATTTTTTCGTAGCAGTTCTCTGGGTTCAATAGCCAGTTTAGTTAAAATGGTTCTGATCTCTTCGGCGCTGGGGGGAGTCTCCAGATATTTTATAATTTCAGGTTCTATCCCTTGGTCTTGTATCAGTTGCAATGTTTGGCGTGATTTACTGCAGCGCGGATTGTGGTAAATAGTGACCTTCATGTTAGTTTCCTTAAAGCTTGAGTGAACGGGTCAATTCTATCATAGCCTTTGGGCGAATAGCCGGGTTAGTGCTGTGTTCTTGGTAT
>DTSI01000104.1:3755-51811 GCA_012965425.1 Methylococcaceae bacterium | reverse complement strand
CGTTGGGTTATTATGGTACTTTAAGTTTATTTTTTTGATCTTGGATTAAAGTTAATGCAGTTACCTGAGTTCACTTCTGCGCGTGTTTTAGTGGTCGGCGATTTGATGCTTGATCAGTATTGGCATGGCTCAACGTCTAGAGTTTCGCCAGAAGCCCCGGTTCCTATTGTTCATGTTAATAACCGTGAGTTTCGCCCGGGTGGAGCCGGTAATGTTGCGTTAAATTTAGCCGAGTTGGGTGTGGATGTTACGTTGGTGGGATATTGTGGTCAGGATGAACCCGCAGACACCTTAACAACGGTATTAACACAAGCGGGGGTGGAGTGTTGTTTCATTACACTGGATGAATACCCAACGATTACTAAGTTGCGGGTTATGAGTCGAAATCAGCAGTTAATTCGCCTTGATTTTGAGGAAGATTTTCAGCAGTTCAACAGTGATCAGTTACTCGCTATTTGTCCGGCATTAATTCAGCAAGCCGATGTGGTTATTTTTTCAGATTATGGCAAAGGAACCTTGGTACACGTAGAGCAGTTAATCGCGTTGGCTGGGCGTTATAACAAGTCAGTATTGGTTGATCCTAAAGGGGTTGATTTTGACCGTTATCGAAAGGCAACGCTTATGACGCCTAATTTAAGTGAGTTTGAAGGGGTTGTCGGACCTTGCCCTAATCACGAAGTGTTGGCTGAGAAAGGCTATCAACTGATGGCTCGGTTGGATCTTGCAGGCTTGTTGATTACCCGGGGTGAGCATGGTATGACGTTGCTGCAGCATGAGGGTGAACCCTTGCATTTGCCGACCCAAGCGCGGGATGTTTTTGATGTAACCGGTGCGGGTGACACCGTTATCTCCGTGTTGGCGGCGAGTATTGCAGCCAATGAATCATTGGCGAATGCCACATGGTTAGCTAATTTGGCAGCAGGTATTGTGGTCGGTAAATCCGGCACCGCGACTGTTACTACATCTGAAATGACGCAAGCGCTACAAAGGCGACGACTGGGTCAGGGCGGTGTTGTTTCGGTGAGTGAACTAGAATCTGCAATTGCAAAAGCCCATAAAAATAACGAAAGCGTTGTTGCGACAAACGGGTGTTTTGATATTTTACACCCGGGGCATATTCGTTATTTGCAGCAAGCACGGAAGTTGGGGGACCGTCTGGTTGTATTAGTTAATAATGATGAGTCGGTCAGGCGATTAAAGGGCTCGGGTCGGCCAGTGAATAATTTAGCTCACCGTATGGAAATGCTTGCGGCTTTAGCGTGTGTTGATTGGGTTGTGGCCTTTAGCGAAGATACGCCGCAAGCCTTAATCGACCAATTGTTACCGGATATATTGGTGAAAGGCGGTGATTATCAAGCGATTACAGAGATTGCTGGGCATGAAAGTGTGCTTGCTAACGGTGGGGAAGTTAAAATTCTGTCTTTTATAGCAGGGCATTCGACGACTAATATTATTAATGCCATTAAGGGCGGCGAATAGTCTAGAGGTGTCGTTTTCGGTTAGACCCGTTGTAGAATTAACTCCAACGCCAGTTTGCTACCAAAATAAGCCAGTGCAAGAAAGATAAAACCAATAATGGTTCCGCGGATGGCTTTTTTTCCGCGCCAACCGTAACGAATGCGACCGAGTAATAAGCTACCAAATACGACCCATGCAAGGAGTGACAGGATTGTTTTGTGGGCAAGGTGTTGTGCAAAAAGATCCTCAAGAAAGAAAAAACCACTGAGTAGAGAGCCCGATAAAAAGAGCATGCCTGCTCCTATCATTTGAAATAATAAGAGTTCCATGGTTTGCAATGGGGGTAATGAAAGTACTAGTCTGTGTGGGCGATGACCATGGAGTTGTTGGTCTTGCATGGCCAATAGGATGGCTTGGAAAGCGGCTATATTAAAAAGGCTGAAGGCAATAATAGAGGTGAGAATATGAATGTTCATTTGCCAGGCGTGATTAACCAGGATTTGTGGTTCAATTGCAACGTTGCCCTCGAGTCCTAGCATCAGTGCGGCAATCGGAAAAATCGCAATGGCTAATTTGTCGATGGGTCGTGTTAATGCGGCTAACAGAAATAGCCAGACAACAATGTCGGAAATAAGTGAGCCAGCGGTAAAGAAATTCAGATTTAAGCCTTCGGGCGTAAATAATTTTTGGGTGACTGTCGTGGTATGTAAAAGCACAGCAATCCAGCCCAGAGTGAGTGGCTTTAGGTGCTGAAAAAAGCCATTAGGGAGCGTATCTCTGTTCTGGGCAATTAAAAATGCACTTAATAAATAACTGATAATAGTCAGATTATTGATTAATGGATGAATCATTAAAGCTGTCCTTATTGGATTAGTCTGGCATAATAGTCGCTTTTACTATAAAGCTATAATTAACTTAAGGAAACAAAGCTGTTTCTCTTGGAGAATAAAAATTATAACCTGTTTGGGCTCTGAGTGAGTCATATTTAAGAGTTGTGAAGGTGTTGTTCTATTATGTTTGAAAATTTAACGGATCGTTTAACGAAAACGCTTAAAGTCGTTCGTGGGCAGGGGCGTCTTACTGAAGATAATATTAAGGATACGCTGCGCGAGATTCGTCTGTCCTTGTTAGAAGCTGATGTTGCCTTGCCTGTGGTTCAGGCGTTTATTGCTGGGGTAAAAGCACGGGCAATAGGTGCCGAAGTGGAAACCAGTTTATTACCCAGTCAGGCCTTATTAAAAATCGTCCAAGATGAACTCATGACGGTGATGGGCGGTGCGAATGAAGGCTTGAATCTTAAAACCAATCCGCCGGCAATTATTTTGATGGCAGGTCTGCAAGGGGCCGGTAAAACCACAACGGTTGCAAAATTAGGCCGTTGGCTTAAGGAAAATCATAAAAAATCGGTCGGTGTTGTCAGTGCAGATATTTATCGACCTGCTGCGATTAAACAATTAGAGACGTTGGCCAATGACTTATCATTAGAGTTTTTTGACAGCGATGTTTCTCAAAAGCCGGTTGATATTGCCAAAAACGCCATTGCGAAAGCGCGCCGTAAATTTCTGGATGTATTAATTGTTGATACCGCAGGACGGTTGGCGATTGACGATGAAATGATGGCTGAGATCAAGGCTTTACATGCCGCGATTAAGCCGATTGAAACACTCTTTGTGGTTGATAGTATGACTGGGCAGGATGCGGCTAATACGGCGAAGGCATTTGATGAAGCCCTACCCTTAACCGGTGTTGTGCTCACGAAGGCAGACGGTGATGCGCGTGGTGGTGCAGCATTGTCGATTCGTCATATTACCGGGAAACCGATTAAATTCATTGGTACCGGTGAGAAGATGGATGAAATAGAGTTATTTCATCCAGATCGATTGGCTTCCCGTATCCTGGGTATGGGGGATATGCTGAGCTTGATTGAAGAAGTCGAGCGCAAGGTTGATCAGAAGAAAGCCGAACGGCTCGCGAAGAAAATTAAAAAAGGTCAGACGTTTAATCTGGAAGATTTTAAAGACCAGTTGCAACAAATGCAGAATATGGGCGGTGTCAGTTCTTTGTTGGATAAGCTACCCGGCATGAATAATTTATCTGAAAGCGTTAAAGATAAGGTTAATGATAAGGAACTAGCACGGCAAGTCGCTGTGATCAATTCTATGACGATTCAGGAAAGAAAATTTCCCGATATTATTAAGGGAAACCGGAAAAAGCGCATTGTTGCGGGTTGTGGTCAGGATCTTCAAAATCTGAATAAGTTATTAAAGCAGTTTAAAATGATGCAAAAAATGATGAAACGTTTCAAAAAGGGCAATATGGTTAATATGATGCGTGGATTAAAGAGCAATATGGGTGGTATGGGCGGTGGTATAGGCAGCTAAGGTGCTTATTAGTTTGTATGGGGACGGTTTTTATTGGGTTGGGATGCAATTATTTCTTCACATTCTGCTAAAAGTCCGTACAATGATCCGATTTATTTGATTATAGTTTTGTGAGGTAATTTTAATGGTAACCATTCGTCTTGCTAGAGGTGGTGCAAAAAACAGTCCTTTTTATCATGTCGTTGTGGCAGATAGTAGAAGGAGTCGTGATGGGCGTTATATTGAGCGTCTTGGTTTTTTTAACCCATTAGCACGGGGTAATGAAGAAAGATTACGCTTGGACGTTGACCGCGTAACGCATTGGAAATCCCACGGTGCACAAACTTCAGAGCGTGTTGCTAAGTTGGTAAAAGAAGCAAAGAAATCGGCGGCTGAATAAAAGATTACAAGTGGCAGAAACGCATCTTGTAATAGGTAAAATCACCGGTGTTTTTGGTGTTAATGGCTGGGTTAAGGTTTTTTCAGACACCAGTCCGAGAGAAAATATAGTGAATTATACGCCCTGGTTATTAGAGAAGGGGCGCGAACAGCGGTTGTTGAAGGTAATCGATGGTCGAATTCAGGGTAAAGGTATTGTGGCCCGCTTGGAAACGATTGAACGTTGTGAACAAGCAGAGTCTTTATGTGGTTGGACGATTTCAATAGCACGTAGTCAGTTACCTGAGCCAGAGAAAGATGAATACTATTGGTCAGATCTTGTCGGTTTGGCGGTTGTGACCACAACGGGTGTTTCTTTAGGGGTTGTTGATCATCTTTTAGAAACCGGAGCGAATGATGTTCTTGTGGTTCAGGGTGAGAGTGAACGGCTGATCCCTTTTATCCAAGGATCGGTTGTGAAAAAGATTGATTTAGTAGCGGGCCTAATTGACGTTGACTGGGATCCTGATTTTTAGTGGCTAGCATGCGCTTTGATGTGGTGACTCTGTTTCCTGAGATGATTCAACAGACGGTGGGTTTTGGCGTTGTCGGTAGAGCCATAGACCGTCGTTTAGTTGATTTAGCGACATGGAATCCCCGGGATTTTACCGAAGACCGGCATCGAACGGTAGATGCTAGGCCTTACGGTGGTGGACCTGGCATGGTGATGATGTATAGACCCTTACAGGAAGCGATCATAAACGCTAAAAAGGCGGGTGATGGTGCAGCCAGAAAAGTTATTTATTTAAGTCCACAGGGTAAACCGCTAACCCAAGATTTATTGGTAAAGACCTGCGAACTATCACAGTTGATCTTGGTAGCAGGTCGTTATGAAGGCATTGATGAGCGGTTAATAACCGCAGAGATCGATGAAGAATGGTCGCTGGGGGATTATGTGATCAGCGGCGGTGAATTGGCTGCGTTAGTGGTTATAGATGCAGTGACTCGGTTGTTACCGGGTGTGTTGGGTGCTAAGGAATCGGCTCAGCAAGATTCGTATATGAATGGGTTGTTGGATTGCCCGCATTATACCCGACCAGAGTCGATAGACGGTCATGCGGTTCCGGACGTGTTATTGAGTGGTAATCATGCGGAAATTGCTCGTTGGCGACTACAACAAGCATGGGAAAATACGCGGTCTAAAAGACCGGATTTATTAAATGAGATTGCGTTGTCTGCTGAGCAGGCGGCCTTATTGAACGAGATTAAAACTAAGAGTTAAGGGTGTGTCATGAGTAATATTATTGAGCAACTGGAACAAGAACAATTAAAGACCAATATTCCGGATTTCAACCCCGGTGATACCGTCGTTGTTCAGGTCAAAGTAACAGAGGGAAGCCGTGAAAGACTACAGGCTTTTGAGGGTGTCGTGATTGCTAAACGGAACCGTGGCGCTAATTCAGCGTTTACGGTACGTAAGATCTCTCATGGTGAAGGTGTTGAACGTGTTTTCCAAACACATAGCCATATGGTGAGTGACATTATTGTTAAGCGTCGTGGTGATGTGCGTCGTGCTAAATTGTATTACTTGCGTGACTTACGTGGTAAACGTGCACGTATTAAAGAAAAACTTAAGTAAGCAGAAACTTGAGCTTTTTAAAAAAGGCAGCCTTCGGGCTGTTTTTTTTTGACTACCACTTGCGTGCACAGGGTTTAGGGAGACCTTTTGATATAACGGCATTGAATTCAGTATACTGCTTACGTTACCCGCTAACGTTTAGTTAATTAACGATGAGTGCTAAGAATTTAATTGACCTATTTTTAGATGCGACTTGGTCTGAACAGGGGTTGAGTGAGAATACACTCAGTGCTTATGGCAGTGATTTAATGATTTTTGCCAATTTTTTGGCATCAAAAAGTTTGCTTGATGTGGGCAGTAGTGATATTTCACAATTCATGGCGATGCGGTTTGAGCAAGGTGTGAGTCGGCGCTCAGCGGCTCGAATGTTGTCATCGTTACGTCAGTTTTACCGTTATTTAGTGCGCGAGAATCAACTTAAAGTAGATCCTACCATGCATATTGAGCCACCGCAGTTAGGTCGTCCGTTGCCGGTGAGTTTGTCTGAACAAGACGTTGAAAAATTACTGGCAGCACCGGATGTGCTTTTGCCGTTGGGTTATCGTGACCGAACCATGTTGGAGTTGCTTTATGCGACAGGGCTTCGGGTTTCAGAATTGATAGCACTCCGCTTTGAACAAATCAGTTTGCGTCAAGGTTCGGTACGTATTGTTGGAAAAGGCAATAAGGAACGATTGGTTCCTGTGGGTGAACAAGCATTGAGTTGGTTAGAACAATATATTAGCGCTGCGCGAGAAGCTATTTTAGCCGGTCGACAAAGTGATTTTTTATTTGTAACGAATCGGGGTTCAGCGATGACCCGGCAAGCCTTTTGGTATTTGATTAAGCGTTATGCCAACGTGGCCGGTATTACTACAACGTTGTCGCCTCATACCTTGCGTCATGCCTTTGCCACACATTTGCTAAATCATGGTGCTGACTTAAGAGTGGTACAATTATTACTCGGACACAGTGATTTATCGACAACACAGATTTATACACATATTGCACAAGAGCGCTTAAAAGAATTGCATCAGCAATTTCATCCAAGAGGTTAATTGACATGACAACGACTATTCACCCAACGGCGTGTATCGCCGATAATGTTAAACTTGGTGACGGGGTTATTATTGGTCCGTATGCGGTGATAGAGCCGGATGTGGTACTGGGTGATGGTTGTGAAATTGAAGCGCATGCCGTGATCAAACGTTTTGTGCGCATGGGAAGTGGTAATCGGGTGCACTCGCATGTGGTGCTGGGTGATTTACCGCAAGATATTGCTTTTAGTGCTGAAACGGTGAGTTACTTAACCATCGGCGGTAACAATGTTTTTCGTGAAGGCTTTACCGCACACCGGGCAACGGTTGTTGAAGGGGCGACGGTGATTGGTTCACAGTGTTTTTTTATGAACCACAGTCATGTTGCGCATGATTGTGTTATCGGTGACCAGACTATTTTTGCAAATAATGTCGCTATGGGTGGTTTTGTTGAAGTGGGGAATAATGTTTTTATGGGCGGTGCTGTGGTGGCGCACCAATTTTGCCGCATTGGTTGTTTTGCAATTGTCAGGGGAACCTCCGGTTTAAGTATGGATGTTTTACCCTTTACTACCGCAGGCGGTGCCCCGGCTAAACATTACCGACTTAATTCAGTGGGTTTACGGCGGGCCGGCATTAGGGGCGAACGTTACAAAGTGTTGACGACGGCCTTTAGGCTACTTAGAGCGCAAGAGTCGATTGCTGATCTGGATGAGACCCCGGAAATTAGTATTTTGAAAGCGTGGCTGGCGGTCAAGTCAAAACGCGGCGTTCATGGATTTAAGTAAGCGTCTTATAATAAAAAATATTTTTTAAGTAAAAATGTCAGCCATGAAAAAAATTAAGAGCGCGGTTATTGGTGCCGGATATTTGGGCAAATTTCATGCGGAAAAATATGCGGTCTTACCGGATTGTGAGTTAGTGGCCGTCGTGGATGTTAATCAACAGGCAGCTAAAGAAATAGCGCAGAAACACCAAACACAGGCGTTAACAGATTACCACCAGTTATTAGGACAGGTTGATGCAGTCAGTATTGTAGTGCCAACCACATTACATCATCGGGTGGCTTTAGATTTTATTAATCACGGGGCGCATGTGTTGGTGGAAAAGCCAATTACGGTAACCGTTGAAGAAGCGGATGAATTGATCGCCGCAGCAAAGGCCAATAATGTGTTATTACAAGTCGGTCATTTAGAGCGTTTTAATCCCGCAGTTATGGGGTTAGATCATTTACCGGATAAGCCGCTGTTTATTGAGTCACATCGCTTATCGCCCTTTAACCCGCGTGCTAATGATGTCAGTGTGGTTCTGGACTTAATGATTCATGATATTGATATTATTTTAGCATTAGTGGATTCGGAAATAGAACGCCTTGATGCCAGCGGTACGCCGGTTTTAACGAAAGGAACCGATATCGCTAATGCACGGATTGTGTTTAAAAGTGGCTGTGTTGCTAATGTGACTGCCAGTCGGGTCAGTATGAAAATGGAGCGTAAAATGCGTATGTTCCGCCCCAGTTGTTATGTGTCGGTTGATTTTCAGAATCGTGTCCTGACTCAGCATCAGATTGGCGATAAGGAAATGTTTCCAGGGATTCCTGATATTAAAACGAATGAGTCGACCTTTGAAAACGGCGATGCTTTATTAGAAGAGATCAAATCATTTTTACACTGTATTAAGACCGGTGAGGAACCGTTAGTCAGTGGTGAGTCCGGAAAAAGAGCACTACAAGTTGCAATACAAATTAGCCAACTCATTAATTAGTGGGTTCGGTCTGATCAGTTATCTTGTTATTGATAATCAGTTCATAAAGTTAAGAGATAAGGACAGTAATAATGATTCCAATGGTAAACCTGAAAGCAGAATACAGCGAAATAAAAACTGAGATCCAACAAGGCATCAATGCGGTTTTAGATAGTTGTGCTTTTATTTTAGGACCGAATGTGCAGGCGTTTGAGCAAGAGGCGGCTGATTATTTAGGGGTTAAGCATGCGATTGGGGTGGCCTCTGGCACCGATGCGCTGCATTTGGCATTGGTGGCGGCCGGTATCGGCGAAGGCGATGAAGTGATTACCTCAGCCTTTACTTTTATTGCCACGGCAGAAGCGATTCGTTATGTCGGGGCGACACCGGTTTTTGTTGATATCGATGCAAAGACACTTAATATTACAGCAGAAACTATTGCCGGTGCTATTACCGCTAAAACCCGCGCCGTGATGCCGGTTCATCTATTCGGGCAGCCGGCTGATATGGGTGCGATTAAGGACTTGTGTCAGCATCAAAAGCTTAAATTGATTGAAGATTGTGCGCAATCTTTTGGCGCTTCGATTGACGGCCAACAAACCGGTAGTTTTAGCGATGCGGCGGGATTTAGTTTTTTTCCCAGTAAGAATTTAGGGGCCTACGGCGATGGAGGGTTAGTGACCACCTCATCCGATGAAATAGCCGCAATGATAAAAAAACTACGTAATCACGGCTCTGATGTGCGTTATTACCATGATGTGATTGGTTATAACAGCCGGCTAGATGAAATGCAGGCCGTTATTTTGCGGGCAAAGTTAAAGCGCATTGAGAACAGTAATCAACGCCGGCGGGCAGTGGCACATTTGTATTCTGAGTTACTACAGGGCTTGCCTTTGGAAACACCGTTTGAAGATAAGATGGGTGTGCATGTGTATCATCAGTACACGATCTTATCAGATCATCGGGAAACGATTCTAACCGCTTTACAGGCACAGCAGATCGCTTGTGCGGTGTACTATCCCGTACCGTTGCATCAACAAGCGGTCTTTTTAGACAGTTGTCAGGGTTTATCTTTACCGGTTACAGAATCGGTTGCAGCACGTTGTCTTTCGCTCCCTATTTGTCCTAGTCTGAGTGATAGTCAAATCAGAGAGATTTCGGCGATTATTAGCGATACGTTGTCCTAGCGTGTTGAGCAGTTAAGGCGTGGAGAACGGGGCGTTGACAGATAAGCGTATAAAAAATCCGAGTGTCATGATCGTGGCCGGAGAAGCGTCCGGTGATCGTCACGGTGCAGAATTGTTCTTGGCGCTTAAAGAAATGTCTCCTGCGGTAAAAGGCATCGGTATGGGGAGTACCTGTATGCGCGAGGCGGGCATTGAATTGTGTTTTGATGCCGCCAATATTGGGGTGATTGGTGTTGTGGAAGTGCTGCGGCATTACCGTGAAATCAGGCGGGCCTTAGCGTTGGTTAAGAAAACGCTACGTGAACAACAGCCTGACCTCTTAATTTGTGTCGATTATAAAGAGTTTAATTATAAATTAGCCGCATACGCTAAATCGTGTGGCGTTAAAGTGCTCTTCTATGTCAGCCCGCAAGTGTGGGCCTGGCGGCCGGGGCGCGTTAAGAAGTATGGTCGGGTGATTGATATGATGGCCGTCATCTTTCCTTTTGAAGTCCCTTACTATGAACGAGAAAATGTACCGGTTCGTTATGTGGGTCACCCTTCAGTGGATGCGGTGAAGCCCAAGTTTACCAAGGCAGAGGTGCGAGGCCATTTTAAAATTGACTCAGCTACACCGGTTATTGGCCTGTTACCCGGTAGTCGGCAAAATGAAATAAAGCGGTTATTACCGGTGATGTTAGCGGCGGCTGAAAAGATTGCTATAGAGCAACCGGAGTGTCAATTTATTTTGCCCCAGGCAGTTTCCGTCAGCGATGAATTGATAGCGTATTATTTGGCAGCAGCGATGGTTAACGTACGCGTGGTCAAACAAGAATTTTATGATGTGGTGCAGTGTTGCGATGCGGTGTTAACCACGTCGGGGACCGCGACATTAGAAATTGCACTGCTAGAAGTCCCGATGGTGATTGTCTATAAACTGTCGGCCATGACCTATTGGCTGGCTCGATTGTTGGTTAATATTAATTTCATTGGTTTACCGAATATTATTGCCAATCAAGGAATTGTTAAAGAACTCATTCAACATGAAGCCACCGCTGAAAATATGGCCCGTGAAGTGTTGGCCATTTTTAACGATCAGCACTACCGGGCGGGTATTTGCAAACAACTTTCGGCCGTTAAACAGCAGTTAGGCCAAGGCGGCGGTTCGGTCAATATGGCGAAACTGGCGTTAGAAATGCTCGCTTCCTAAACTGAATATTTATCCTACCCTTACCTTGTTCTAAAAAAACAATGGTGTCATCAAGGTGTCACATTAGCCCTCTATCCTTGCCCTACGAATTTTTTATACCGTTTAATCTGAAATGAATGAATGAATTGATTTATAGGGGCATAGTTATGTCAAAACAAGTAACACGTGCAGTGGGTCTAGTTGTACTCGGCGTTGCGGCTGTTTTAGCAAGTACGCAAGCTGTGGCAGTGGATCAGGATTTACTTAAAATATTACGTGAAAATGGCGCGATTACGCAAAAACAATTTAAGCAACTCACTGAAAAGAAAGTGGCATCCGATGCTTCTGTTATCAGTGCCGTTAAAGACACCCAGTATAAGATCTCAACGGGTAAGAAAGGAATTAGTATTAAATCAACCGATGGGGCCTATGAGTTTGCTGTCGGTGGCCGTGTTCAAACCGATGTGAATTTCTTTTTTCCAAACAGTGAGGCTGGAAATGGTATGGAAGCACGTCGGGTTCGTTTGAAAGGCTACGGTAAATTAGCCCATGACTGGAAGTACAAGGCCGAAATTGACTTCTCAGAATATCAAAAAATTGATTTAACCGATGGTTGGTTGGCTTATACCGGTTTTGATAATGTAACGATTAAAGTGGGTCATCAGAAAGTGCCTTTTAGTTTTCAATCTGAAAACAGTTCGAATTGGCAAACGTTTCAGGAACGGGCACAAACCGATGCTTTTATTGACACGCCTTATTTAGGTCGTCGTAGAATGGGCCTGACGGTAGCTTATGATAATGACCTTTTTTATGGCCGTGCCGGTGCTTTTGCTGCAGGGATTAATGAAGACGGAGAATTTAACCAGAGTTTTGGAACGGCGGCAAGGGGCTTAGTGTCTTTGGTGAATGACGAAGATAAGCATTTTCATGTGGGGGGTTCCGTGCATTACCGTGATACCACAGTTAATGATGGCGTCGAATTAAGGTTCAAATATCACCCTGAAGCGCATATTGGCGGTACCTGGATTGATAGTGGCTCGGATCTTTCCGAAGACAGTATTCTAGCCGCCAATGCTGAGATTGCAGGTTTTCTTGGACCACTTCATGGGCAAGCAGAATTTACCACGATGAATGTGGAACGGACGGGTGGATTGACCGATTTGAATTTTTATAGTTACTATGCTGAGGTGGGTTATTTCTTAACCGGTGAACAGATGAACTGGAAACAATCAGCCGGTCAATGGAAACGAGTCAAAGTTGGTCATGAAGTCGGTAACGGCGGTATCGGGGCTTGGGAAGTAGCCGCGCGTTACAGTCATCTTGATCTTTCTGATGGGAGTTTTAGCACTGCAGGTCGAACGAATAACTGGACAGCCGCTCTCAACTGGTGGGCAACCAATAATGTGGCACTGCGTTTGAATTATGTTTTCTCTGATCGTGATTTAGTTACCGAAACACCGGAAGACGATTTTGTTCACGCCTTAACAGCCCGTGCTCAGGTGGTCTTCTAGAGATGTAAAATGTCCTTAGGAGCTTAGTCGTATAAAACGTTCCTGAAAGTAATAAAAAAGCCCTGCTGAGTTATTGGTAGGGCTTTTTTTTGCCGTTAAAGGGCGGTAAAAAAAGCACACTTTCTACGCGAGAGCGGGATAAATAAAATCGGAGCGTCACTGAGGGTGTTAATCAGCATAGAAAATATTTTTAGGGTGAATGGGTTGAAATCCAATGCCGTTGTGCTAAATATTTCGTGGGCTAAGTTTGTGGGGTAGAATCTGGAAAAACGTGTTGATGGTTTGGTTTTTTTAGGTCGCCCTTGAGGTCATACGTTTCCCCTCAAATAAAGTGCAGATGGACTCAGCCCACCTATTCTCTTATCAGTGGTGTTTTGGGTTAAACGCTGCGATTAAGCCAAAATACAAATTATAATAAAGGGCCAAGATCAGGGTATTCAGACAATAGTTGTTGTCTGAAAGTTTCTATCTGGCTGTCATCAAAGCGCTGCGTTCTGGGAATGGTGATCTTAATATCACGAACGATAGTCATCGGCGAGTTGGATAAAAAAATCAGCCGGTCAGCCAGGGTAATGGCTTCTCTTAAATCATGGGTGACAAATAAGACCGTGTGTTGCTGTTGGTCCCACAGTGTTATCAGTTGTTTTCGAATCTTACGCGCGGTGGGGGCGTCTAAAGAAACAAACGGTTCATCCATTAAGAGAATGTCCGGATTGATAGCAAAGGCTCTTACCAAGGCTACACGGCGGCTCATGCCCAGAGATAAACGCTGGGGGTAAGTTTCTTGAACCGCTGTGAGTTTCATTGATGCCAATAATTCATCAACGGTATGGGCGGGAGTGTGGAGGGGCAAAACCAGTTCAATATTTTCTCGTACCGTCCGCCACGGTAGCAGTCTGGGGTTTTGAAAAACATAGCCTATTCGGCAGTCTTGTTGGGGGGTGCCAAAAGTAATCGAGCCTTGATAGTTTTTGTCGAGCCCGGCAATTAAATTAAGGAGTGTACTCTTGCCACAACCAGAAGGGCCAATGAGGCAGACAAATTCACCGGAAGGGATGTGGAGTTCTAGGTGAGCAATAATACGGTCTGAGTGAGGAAATTTTTTATCTTCAATCGTAAGGTTAATATCAGTCATCGTTGCCACCGTCGACCATAGCGATCTAAAGGTTTGAGTAGACTGATTTCGATAATCTGTATGACAGTAATGAAGGCGATGGTATAGGCTAAGATACTGGCAACATCAAACAGTTGAAAAAATAAATGTAATTGAAACCCCATGCCATCACTGCGGCCGAGTAATTCAACGACTAGGACGATTTTCCAGGTCAGGGCAATACCGGAACGCGCTGCGGCCATAAAGTAGGGATGGAGTTGTGGCCAGATGACCTGCGTTAATATTTTTTTCCGGGTAAGACGGTAGCTTTGCGCCATTTCTAACAGGTCTTTATCCAGTGATTTAGCCCCTTCTCTGAGCGTCACAATAACATTGGGAAGTTTATTAACGACCACGGCAAGAATAGCGGCAACTTCACTGAGGCCAAACCAGACGTAACACAAAATAATGGTGACCAGTGCCGGAATATTTAGAAAAATGATCAGCCAGTTATCAAAGAAATGGTCGATGGTAGGGGTTCTTCCTAATAAAATACCTAACGCTGATCCCAGTATCATCGCAATAATAAAGCTGGTTGTTAAGCGAAATAAAGTCATGCCTAAATGATGTAATAGGTCGCCGTGATAAATTTCAGACCATAAAACTTCAGCGACTTTGATTGGCTCAGGCAGTACTGGTGTTGCCAGCCAACTGGCGATGCCGTGCCATAATAAAATAAAAACAAACAGGGACAGCCCGGCTAAATAACGGGTGCGCTGAGGATTGACAGTCGATGTCATGGTGCTGAAGGCATCCAGAAGGTTCCGGGATTAATATGTTCAGACTGGCCCGTTAAACGGTTGTTACTGAGTTTTTTTAACAGCGTGTAAATTTTTTCAGCACCTTCGTGTTCTGCAGTTCCCCATTGTTTAATACGGCCGTCACAGTAGCGTTGGCGTAAGAGTTGGGCGGTTTTTTGATTGTTCGCTTTGGTTAACGGAACAATTTTTTGCCAACTGGCATCGTTAAGACATAACTGTGCTTTGGCTAAATCCAGGTTGTTGAAAAAACGCGTGAGTACTTTGGGGTGTTGGTTGGCAAAGTCTTGTTGAAAAACATAACCGAGCATCGGTATTTTTTGTTCAATACCCAGTCCTGAGATAATATCACTGCCGCTGAGCAGTGAACGAAAGCCCTTGGCTTCGAGTTTAGCGCCATAGTGCCAGTAGGTCATCACAGCATCGAGATGGCCTTGTTCCAGTTGGTGGCTCAGGAGCGGGGGTGCGCCAAAGACCGGTTCAAGGTGTTCTTTAAGGGTTAAGCCCGAGCGTTGGCTGAGCGTTTGTAACAATAGCCAGTTTTTATCTAAAGCACCGCCGGCAATCCCTAACTTCTTACCGATGAGGTCGTTAACAGAATGGATGGCGCTCTTTGGAGCTACCATGAGTCTACCCGAGGCGGTTGAATAAGGGTAAAAGCTAAAGTTAAAGCCATTTTCGCGCTGTCTGGAAACCCAAACCCAGTCCGCAACAATCATATCAACAGCACCGGATTGCAGTGCAATCTTACCGGCTTGTGGGCTGGTTAATCGGCGGATATCCAGATTAAATGAAGGTGTTTTGATTTCATTTTTAAGGGCGGTTAGCTCCCAGTTGACGGTGCCAAAGGCTAAGACGCCCAAACGAATCGTGGGCTTTTCTTCTGCGAGCGAGGGGGTTGCAACCAAAAGCCCGGCTAGCAAACTAATTATGAGTTTTTTCATGGGGAGGGAGGATTAAAATAATAAACAGTTATTCTAACGCGGCATCGGTTTTGAAGCGAGATTGATGCCAAGAAAAATGTTATTATGAACTTTTATGCGGGTTTTCTTATCGGTTATTTTTTTATTTTATGCAGATGCAGCCAAAATTAATTGATTCTTTTGGGCGTACGGTAAATTACTTACGATTGTCAGTCACTGATCGTTGTGATTTTCGCTGTGTCTACTGTATGTCCGAAGAAATGACTTTTATGCCCCGGGCACAAATCTTGACGTTGGAAGAGATCTATCAGGTTGCCAAGGCCTTTACTGAACTCGGTGTTACTAAACTAAGAGTGACCGGTGGAGAGCCGTTGATTCGTCGAAATATTCTTGAATTGTTGAATAAGTTAGGCAATCTTCAGGGATTAGATGAGTTAGTGATGACTACGAATGGTTCTCATCTTGATAAAATGGCACAAGACCTGAAAAAGGCCGATGTTAAACGGCTTAATATCAGTCTGGATACCTTAAATCCTGAGCGTTTTAAACGGTTAACCCGAACCGGCGATTTGCAACAGGTCTTGCGCGGGATAGTGGCTGCTAAGGAGCAAGGCTTTGAGCGGATTAAATTGAATGCGGTTATTTTAAAAAACCGAAACCACGATGAGGTTGTTGATTTAGTGCGTTATGCGGTGGAGCACGGTTTTGATATTAGCTTTATTGAAGAAATGCCCTTAGGGCAGGTTAGTGATCATAGCCGCGCCGAGGCTTATTACCCCAGTTATAAAATTCGGGAAGATCTTGCGCAGCATTTTAGTTTGTCGCCGACGACTGATAAAACCGGTGGGCCGTCTAATTATTTTAGGGTTGATGGCGGTGCTACTCGTGTTGGTTTTATTTCACCGCACAGTGAGAATTTTTGTAGTCAATGTAATCGGGTTCGGTTAACGGCGGAAGGACGATTGTTGTTGTGTCTCGGTAATGAGGATTCGGTTGATTTGAAAAAAGTACTACGTTCAAATCCAGGCAATCTGGAGTTATTGAAACAAACGATTGTTGAGGCTATGAAGATTAAACCCGAAAAGCATGAATTTAATCTCCAGGAAAAGCCGGTTATCTTTCGTCACATGAATGTGACCGGTGGGTAGTAAGTCACTTTTTTACGATCATTGGTTGCCGAACTGCCGCTAACGGTTGACTAATAGCCGGGATAGGATGTTTTCATAAATAGTTGAGAGTGTTTCTAGATCTTCAATGCGGACATGTTCATTTATTTTGTGAATACTCTCATTAATAGGCCCCAGTTCTATCACTTGAGCACCGGTCGGTGCGATAAACCGTCCATCTGATGTGCCGCCACCGGTATCGTCAACCGGTTGATAGCCGGTGACGGTTTCAATGGCTTGATGGCACGCTGAAATAAGTTCGCCTTTGTCTGTTAAGAACGGATTGCCTGATAAACGCCAGTCTAAGGTGTAGTTAAAATTATATTTATCCAAGATGGCATGGGTTCGGTCTTTAATCGTTTGTTCATTTAAAGCCGTAGAAAAGCGTAGGTTAAATAATATTTCAGCATGACCGGGGATAATGTTTTCAGCACCGGTACCGGCATTAATATTGGAAATTTGTAAACTGGTTGCGGGGAAGAACTGATTACCGTGATCCCAAACTTCTTGGGTTAATTCAGTGAGTGCCGGGGTGACGGCATGGATAGGGTTTTCAGCAAGGTCCGGATAGGCAACATGGCCTTGAATACCCTGAACGGTTAGTTTGGCGCACAATGAGCCTCGGCGTCCGACACGGATGACATCGGCGATTTTTTTATTACTGGAAGGTTCGCCCACCAGACACCAGTCTATTTTTTCATGACGTCGTTCTAACACATCAATCACTTTAACCACGCCATTAGTGGCAATACCTTCTTCATCACTGGTAATCATCAGGGCAATTGAGCCGGCGTGGTCGGGATGTTTTTCGATAAAGCGTTCGCAAGCGGTGATAAAGCAAGCGATACCGCCTTTCATATCGGCGGTTCCGCGGCCATAAAGTAAATCGCCTTTAGTCGTCGGTGCAAAAGGCGGGGTGTCCCATTCATTCAGAGGGCCCGGTGGAACAACATCGGTATGACCCAGAAAGACAAATAAAGGGGCGGATTGACCGCGACGTAACCAGATGTTTTGGGTATCGTCAAAATCAAGCCGTTCGTCGACAAAACCGAGTGGGGTCAGGCGCTGTGCAATTAAATCCTGACAGCCTTCATCGTTAGGGGTTATTGAGGGTTTTTTTATAAGAGCTTCTAGTAATGCCAGTGTTTTTGTCATGATTTAATTTTTAATGAGCTTAAAGAATCAGTGTTTTAATTTGAGATGAACAATGGATTTATTTTAGGTTAAGTGTTGCTGATAGAGTGGTTCTGAGAATCCGACGAAGGCTTGAGTGGGGCCAATCAAAACCGGTCGTTTAATTAACGTTGGGTGCAATAACATAAATTCAAGCGCTTGTGCTTGGTCGAGGTTTTCCCGCGCTTCGACAGGAATGTCTTTCCAGCGGGTGCTGCGCCGGTTAAGTAGTGTTTGCCAAGGGATCTGCTCGGCTATTTTGGTCAGTTGATCACGGCTCAGGCCATCGACTCTGAAATCATGGAATTGATAATCAATCGCATGTGCCTCCAGCCATTTTCTGGCTTTACTCACGGTGTTGCAGTTTTTTATGCCGTACAGTGTGATCATTGCTTTGAATGTTTAGGCTATTGAGTGGCGTTGATAAGGCTTATGAGGATGTTATTGTGCCAAGAGATCAGGCTCTCTACAAGGGTCAGTCTTAAGAAAGTTATTGGTTTTGATCCGGCTGGTAAGTTATTTTATAAACAGTACCGCTAAAGTCATCAGAAAGGAACAAGTTGCCATGGCGGTCTTCAGCAATATCAACCGGACGGCCAATAACATTGCCTTGAGTTTCAAAACCGGTAATAAAATCGTGCTGGCGGTTAGGGGTGGAATCATTAAGGTCTACGGCGATTATTTTATAACCGATTTTGGTGGAGCGGTTCCAGGAACCGTGCAAGGTGATCAGTGCTTTTTCCCGTAAATGGGCGGGAAAGCGTGGGTGTTTAAGAAAAAGTAGTGCGAGGGGAGCGCTGTGGGCGCTCAGTGAATGGTACGGAGGCGTACTGCGGGTAATCTCATGCTGTTTCTCTGAGCCATACTGAGGATCAGGGTGATTATTGCCATAGCTATAGGGCCAGCCGTAAAAATGGCCTTTTTGAATCCAATTAATTTCATCGGGGGGGGTGTTATCACCTAAGAAATCACGGCCGTTATCTACGCCGAATAAACGCTGGGTGTCCGGTTCCCAGGCAAATCCTACTGTGTTTCGAAGGCCGGTTGCATAGATTTCGCCGTGACTGCCGTCGGGGTGGTATTTAAGCAGTGTGGCACGAAAATTGTTGGACTCTTCACACACATTACAACTGGAACCTACAGCAATAAAAAGTTGACCGTCAGGGCTGAACTTAATGGTTCGGGTCCAGTGATTACCGCCGTTGGGAAGATTGCTAATAATGGTTTGATAGTCGCCGGAAATTTGCTGGCTGACCGAGTCGTAATGGATTCGGCCAATGGCGTGACTTTCTGCAATATAAAGCCAGTTCTTGTAAAGAGCTAAGCCGCTGGGTAAGTTAAGGCCGGAAAGTAAGGGGTGGGCTTGTCGGGTCGTTTTGGGGTTGGGCGGTGTTTTTTTCAGTAAGACGACTTGCCCCTTTTTAGGCAGCGTGGCGATTAAATCGCCGGTGGGTGTTGGCAGTAATGTACGCACCCCGGGAAGGTTTGCGGCAAAGAGGGTTATTTTAAAATCTTTTGGTAGCTTCAGCGTTGTTTTCAGTGTGTTTGCACTGGGAGTTTCTTTGGGAAGCAGTGGGATATTGATGCTAAAACGAAAGGTAATCGTAAGCCACAATAAAGTACCCGCAATAAAAAAAAGGCAGATTTTTTTAGTGTACACAGTGATTTCTCAGTATTAAAAGGATAAGCCCGCTGGGTTTCGTAGTGATAGTCATACGGTGGTTTCTTGAAAAATAGGAGGAACAATGGTTTTTTATTCTTGTCCAAATCATCATAGCTTATTGGTGGGTAAAAATTTTATTAATCAATGGCTTACGGGTCAGTTTAGGGGTTTTATTATACGGGTGACTGTTATGTATGATCAATATTTAGGGGAATTTATTCTAATAGGGCTTTTATCTTGGAGTCTGGGGTATTTGATTGAAGAGCGGACGGTTTTTTATCGTGTGTTAGCGTGTGTTTGGGGCGTGTTGAAAAGATCAATAAAACAGTTAGAGCAAAGGTACCTTCACCATCATCATATCAGCTAGTCTTTAAAAATAAAAAGCCGTCAGACCGTTATTAACGGTCTGGCGGCTTTTTTAAGGATTAACGAACTTTTAATCTCTTAATAATTCATTAATACCGGTTTTGCTGCGCGTACGATCATCAACTTGTTTGATGATAACGGCGCAATATAAGCTGTGACTACCGTCTGCAGCCGGTAGGTTGCCTGAGACGACAACTGAACCCGCTGGGATACGGCCATAACTGATTTCACCGGTCATGCGGTTGAATATTTTAGTGCTTTGGCCAATATAAACACCCATCGAGATAACAGAACCTTGTTCAACGACTACGCCCTCTACAATTTCAGAACGTGCGCCGATAAAGCAGTCGTCTTCAATGATAGTTGGGCCGGCTTGCAAAGGTTCTAAGACGCCACCGATGCCAACGCCGCCGGATAAATGCACATTCTTACCAATTTGTGCGCAGGAGCCTACGGTCACCCAGGTGTCTACCATGGTGCCGCTATCGACGTAAGCACCAATATTGACATACGATGGCATCAAAATTGCGCCAGAGGCGATGTAAGAACCGTGACGTGCATTTGCATTGGGTACAACGCGAACGCCGGCTTTTTGGAAATCTTCAGGGGTGTAAGTGGCAAATTTTGTTTCAACTTTGTCGTAATAACGATTAACACCGCCATCCATAACACGATTTTCATTAATTCTAAAAGAAAGTAAAACTGCTTTTTTAAGCCATTGATTGACTACCCAGTCGCCGCTTGATTTTTCAGCAACGCGGGCTTCTCCACTATCGAGTAGATTGATGGCTTGTTCAACGGCACTACGGACTTCAGGCGTTGCTGTGCTTGGTGTGATGTCAGCACGGTTTTCAAAAGCTTCGTTAATAATGTTTTCTAATTGTCTCATGTTGATTTTTTTATAAAGTTTTAATAAATTGTTTAATGCGGTATGCCGCATCGATACAGTCGTCTAATGGCGCGACCAGGGCCATTCTTACATGGTTTTGTCCTGGGTTAATGCCATTGGCTTCTCGCGATAAAAAACTTCCCGGGAGAACGGTAACGTTTTCTAATGCAAACAGTCCTCGAGCAAATTCTGTATCGGCGATGGTTGTTTTAAGCCAGATGTAAAAACTTCCCGGTGGTTGTGAAATTATACAGACATCTGATAGGATTCTGATAACTGCATCGTATTTTTCGCGATAATAATTCCTATTTTCGAGAACATGGTCCTCATCTTGCCAAGCTGCAATACTGGCATGTTGAACCGGTAGTGACATGGCGCTGCCGTGATAAGTGCGGTAGTGCAGAAATTGTTTAATTAAGGCGGCATCGCCCGCAACAAAGCCTGAACGTAATCCCGGAGCGTTAGAGCGTTTAGACAGGCTGTGAAAAATGACGCAACGGTCAAATTCCTTATTGCCCATTGTAAAAGCCGTTTGTAATAAACCTTGGGGCGGGCGGCTTTCATCGGCATAAATTTCGCTGTAGCATTCATCAGCAGCAATCACAAAGTCATAGTTTTGCGCAAGTGTGATTAGTTTTTCATGGTCACTTTGCTCCAGCACACTGCCGGACGGATTCCCGGGTGAGCAGATGAAAAATAATTGACAACGTTCAAGAATATCAGCAGGGATACTGTCAAAGTCGGGACAGTAGTTATTGTCAGCGGTGGTATTGAGGTAATAGGGTTCAGCACCGGCCAGGAGGGCCGCTCCTTCATAAATCTGGTAGAAGGGGTTTGGCATAATGACGATGGGCTGTTTTTTGGGGTCAATAAGGGTCTGCGTAAAAGCGAATAATGCTTCACGGGTGCCGTTGACGGGCAAGATATTTTTTTCAGGCGTCATGAATTGTGGCTCAATGGAAAAACGCTGGCACACCCAGTGAGCGATGGTTTGGCGCAGTTCGTCGGTCCCCTGGGTGGAGGGGTAGTTCACCAAGCTGGGTAAATGCTGTTGCAGTGCCTGTTGAATAAATAGAGGCGTGGGGTGTTTCGGTTCGCCAATGGACATAGTAATGGCTGATTTATCGGTGGGCGGAACGATGCCGTGGTTGAGTTGTTTGAGTTTCTCAAAGGGGTAAGGGTGTAATTGCTTTAATTTAGGATTCATAGGTTAAGGGGTGCAGTGTGGGTTACGGCCTAGAGCTCTGGCTCTTTCGCTGAGCGCTAATGCCGATGGCATGTGTTGACGTAATGTTTCAATACGACGGTGATAACTGGGGTGGGTTGATAGAAACTCAGACGGTTGTTGTTGGTTTGCTTGGGCCATTTTTTGCCACAAGGTAATGCTCTGCTGGGGGTCAAAGCCTGCTTTTGCCATTAATTCCAACCCGAGAATATCAGCTTCTTGTTCATGTAAGCGGCTAAAGGGGAGGAGAATACCGTAATGGCTGCCAAGGCCGAGTAGGCTTAATGCTGTTTTTCCAATCAGGGTTTTAGGCGCGCTGATCTTTTGGCTGAGTAGAAGGCCTTGTTGTAAGGCAAATTTTTGAGATAACCGTTCATTGCTGTGACGGGCCAGCACATGACTAATTTCATGACCAATAACCGCCGCGAGTTGATCTGGGTTGTTGGTAAGGGTGATGAGGCCGCTGTGGATTCCTATTTTATTACCGGGTAAAGCAAAGGCGTTCGGGCTGTCATCAAGGAATAAAGCAATTTCCCAGGGGCCATTGTTAAGCGTTGTGATCATCGCTTGGCTGATACAGTTGATATAGTTAACGGCTTTACCTTCTGGGCGTACTTTCTTAGTTGCTTTTAGGTCTTGGAAGGCGGTCGTTCCCATGCTGTTGATTTGAGTTTCTGGCATTAGGATGAGTTGTTTGCGTCCGGTTGCCGTGGTAGCGCAGCCGACCAGCGTGCTGAGGCTTATAAATAAAAAAGCACGTTGAATAACAATAAGAAAGGTTTGCACGATAGGATTAATCAGTTAAGACGGATGAATGCGCAGCCCTGTCCTTGGTTAAACAGGTCAGCAGATCATTTTTTAGGCTATTGAGTTTTTTGGGGTCAGTGATGCTTTTATGTTCTAGGTCTGTGATATAAAACCGGTCTTCCACGCGCCCGCCAATGGTTGATATTTTGGCGTTATGCAGGGTAATATTATTTTCCTGAAAAATCCGCCCGACTTTGGAGAGTAGTCCCGGGCTATCAGTACTGATGAGCTCTAAAATGGTGTGTTGTTTTTTAGGGTCGTCATGAAAAATAACTTGGGTTTTGATCGGGAAGTATTTAGCCTGACGTGAGAGGCGATTAATGTTTTCACGGCCTTTGTAATTTTTGTTCAGTAATCGGTTACGAATTTGAGCGCTTAAATTAATTTCTTTAATGAGGTTATTGATGGGTTCGCCTGATTGCTCAAGGACGTGAAAGCTATTTAAGACATATTCGTTTTGTGTGGTGGTAATTCTGGCATCTAAGATAGATAAGCCTAATTGGTCGAGAATGTCAGTACACACTGAAAAGATCGGTCCATCATCCCTGGTAAAGATAAAGACTTCAGCGCTACCGCGTAGGGTTTGTGGTCTGAGCAAGACTAATGGCAGGTTGTTATTGTCGTTATCGATTGAAGCGATGCCAATGGTGTGCCAGATTATTTCATCGGCTGAATGCTTGATAAAATAGTTATCATCTAGGTGTTCCCAGGCTTTCTCAATGGTTTCAAGGGGTATCCCTTTGAGTATAAGGTCGTTTTTAGCCTCGTTCTGGGTGTTTTTTATATGGTCTTTTTGTACAACAGGGTTTTCCAGGCCGTGTTCTAGGGCGGCGTTGGTTGAAAGATAAAGTTCTTTTAATAGGCTGTTTTTCCAAGAATTCCAGAGTGTTGGATTGGTGGCGCGGATATCAGCGACAGTCAGTAGATAAAGGTGGTTGAGTCGTTCCTGTGTGCCTATTTGCTCTGCAAAAGTGTGAATAATTTCCGGATCACTAATGTCTTTATGTTGTGCGGTTGTCGACATAATCAGATGGTGGCGTACTAGCCAGACAATCAGTGTAGTGTCGTGATCAGGCAAAGCGTGATCTTGACAAAACTGTTGGGCGATATCTTGGCCGATGACAGAATGGTCGCCGCCCCTGCCTTTTGCAATATCATGGAAAAGTCCGGCGAGGTAAAGCACTTCCGGTTTTGGGATCAGCAGAAAAATATCGTTACAAAAAGGAACTTCATGATTGTGCTTATTAAGCGCAAAACGTCTTAAGTTTCTGATGACAAAGAGGGTGTGTTCATCAACTGTATGAATATGAAATAAATCGTATTGCATGCGCGAAACGATGTTTTTAAAGCAAGGTAAGTAGGCCGCTAACAGGCCATAGCGATTCATTCGTCGTAGTTGGTGCGTCGTGCCTTCGGGCTGTTTTAGAATCTCCATGAATAAGCGGCGTGACTCTTTATGAGCACGAAATTCATCATCAATTAAGTGCAGGCTATGTTGAATCAGACGAATGGTTTTGGCGCTAATGTCTTTAATCTGGGCGTGTTGTTGGCATAAAAGAAAAACTTCCAGTAACGCTTTAGGCGAACGGTTAAAAAGGTTGCTGTCAATGGCTTCAATATAACCACGGGAGATATGAAAGTCATCGTTTAATAATTCAGGGCGGTCATCCTGGGTGTTGATGACGCGTTCTTGAAATAATTGTAGTAGCACTTCATTGAGACGTTCAAGGCCGACCACGGTTTTAAAATAGAGCTGCATGAATTGCTCGATAGCACCATTCCCCGGTGCTTCAAAGCCAAATTGCTCTGCGAGCTCTCGTTGAAAATCAAATAATAAGCGATTTTCGTCTTTGTTGGTTAAGCGGTGTAAGGCATAGCGGATACGCCATAAAATTTGGGTGTCGGCAATGAGTTCTTGGTGTTCGGCTGTTGACAAATAGTTAAGGTCAATTAAAGGCTGGGGGGATTTTTGTTGATAATGACGATTAAAAACCCAGTTAAAGGTCTGAATATCGCGAAGTCCTCCGGGGCCTTCTTTAATATTGGGTTCAAGGTTGTAGGCAGTGTCGTGAAATTTACTGTGTCGTTGCGCGCGTTCTTTCAGTTTTGCATCAAAATATTGTGTTGAAGACCACATGATGTCAGTGGTTGTTTGGCTATTGAGCTGTTCAAGAAGCGCGCTGTTGCCGGTAATTAATCGTGACTCAATAATGCTGGTCATAACCGACTGGTCATCATTGGCAAGGGCTGCGCATTCTTTTAACGTGCGGATACTTTGTCCGGGTTTTAGGCCTATATCCCAGAGGGTGCTGGAGAATTTTTCCAGTAAATGGGTTTGGGTAGGGGTTAATGTTTCTTGGGTAAGTAAGATGAGAATATCGACATCGGAGTGTGGAAACATTTCTTGGCGACCATAGCCGCCAATAGCCAGTAAGGCGGCAAATTGAGAGTGGTCGCCTAAAATATGTTTCCAGTAGGCGCTGAGCGTATCGTCAATGAGTTGTGAGCGCTGCTGTAGCAGTGTGTCTACCGAATGATCCGGGTCGAATTGGGCGAAAATCGTTTGTTGTTGGCGGTGTAGTTGTTGTTTGACTAAAGCCGTCGCATTATCGGCGCTAAAGAGGTTTTTTAATGTTTCTAGATAACTGGATGCGGTCATTTTTCTTCTTGGCGTAGCGTTAAAATATCATAACCGGTTTCTGTAACTAGGATGGTGTGTTCAAATTGTGCTGAGAGTGAACGGTCTTTGGTGACAGCGGTCCAGCCATCGGACAGGATTTTGACGTTGCGTTTTCCGATATTGAGCATCGGTTCTATGGTGAAGATCATGCCTGAATCTATAGACAAGCCCTGACCGGGTTTTCCAAAATGTAAAACATGCGGGTCATCGTGGAATTTTTTCCCGATACCGTGACCGCTAAATTCTCTCACGATTGAGTAGCGGTTAGATTCAGCATGTTTTTGTATGGCATAGCCAATGTCACCAAGAGTAGCGCCGGGTTTGACTTGCTCAATGCCTTTGAACATGGATTCTTGTGTGATTTGAATCAGTCTTTTGGCGTGAGGACTAATCGTGCCGACTGGAAACATTTTACTGGTATCGCCGTGGTAACCGTCTTTGATAACGGTAATATCAATATTGACGATGTCGCCTTTTTTAAGTTTTTTAGGTCCTGGGATGCCGTGGCAGACCTGAAAATTTATTGAGGTGCAGATTGATTTTGGGAAGCCGCGGTAGTTAAGCGGGGCCGGTATAGCTTGTTGGGTATTAACAATATAATTATGGCAGATTTGATCGAGTTCTTCTGTGGTGATGCCCGGTACGACATGAGGTTCAATGATCTCAAGAACTTCAGCCGCGAGTTGGCCTGCGATACGCATTTTTGCGATATCATCGGGGGTGTTTATTGTGATACTCATAAGGGCGTATTTTAAATTGTTTCGAGTAAAATGGCATTTTAGCAGATAAGTAATTGTTGATGGCTGCAAAATATGGTATAAAGAGAAGTTAATTCTCACACCTAATCGTCACGTTTGATAGGGTGCCTATTTTAGCTGCAAATTTAGCGGATAGGTCATCAAATGGGATGGGTGGAGGCGTAACCCTTTGCTTGATGTTTAATCAGGCAGAATAATTTTAGGAGTATTATACATGGCAGCAGTAACCATGCGTCAGATGTTAGAAGCTGGCGTTCATTTTGGTCATCAAACACGCTATTGGAATCCAAAAATGGCACCGTTCATTTTTGGGGCACGTAGTAGCATTCATATCATCGATTTAGAAAAAACATTGCCTTTATACAATGATGCCATAAATTTTATCGGCAAAATTGCCGCTAAGAAAGGCACTATTTTATTTGTTGGTACGAAGAAAGCGGCACGTAAAACAGTGGTAGAAGAAGCGAACCGTTGTGGTATGCCGTATGTTAACCATCGCTGGTTAGGGGGTATGTTGACTAATTTTAAAACCATTAAGAAATCAATTAATCGGTTGAAAGAATTAGAGGCAATGACAGCGGATGGCACCATTAATCAACGTTTTAATAAGAAAGAAGCGTTGGGCATGCAGCGTGAAATGGAAAAATTGGAGCGCAGTGTCGGTGGCATTAAAGAAATGAGAGGTGTTCCTGATGCTGTATTTGTTTTTGATGTGGGCTATGAAAAAAATGCAGTTAACGAAGCAAAGAAATTAGGTGTTCCGGTGATTGGAATTGTCGATACGAATAATTCTCCAGAATTGGTTGACTACATGATTCCAGGCAACGATGACTCGATTCGTGCTATTAAGCTTTATTGCCAAAGCGCATCAGCAGCTGTTTTAGAAGCAAAAGCGGCGAATTTAGGCGGGGTTAAAGATGATTTCGTCGAGATGCCAGAAGAAGCAGGCGCAGCCGAATAGGATCTTGGTGACAAGTTAACGACTTTCGTTGACGCTATAAATTACGTTAGCGAATTTAATTGAACGCCTCCACTCGTGGGGGCGTTTTTATAGATAAAAGATAGTTTAAGGTGAAAAAGATATGAAAATTTCAGCGGCAATGGTAAAAGAACTGCGTGAAAGAACGGGCTCAGGCATGATGGAATGTAAACGTGCTCTGACTGCAACAGAAGGTGATTTGGAATTGGCAGTAGACCAAATGCGTAAAGCAGGTCTGGCAAAAGCGGATAAGAAATCAGGGCGCATTGCAGCAGAAGGTACAATTGGCGTTAAAGTCAGTGACGACGGTAAAACAGTCGCGATGGTTGACGTTAATTGTGAAACAGATTTTGTCTCGAAAGGAGATGAATTTAAAGGTTTTGCAGCAGCGGTTGCGGAAGCGGTATTGCTGGCAAACGATGAAACGATTGAAGACATCAATGTTTTAGGTTTAGCGAATGGTCAAACGGTAGACGGTGTTCGCCGTGAAATGATTGCAAAGTTAGGTGAGAATATTACCGTTAGACGATATAAAAAATTTGCTTCACAAGGCGGTATGGCTTCTTATCTTCACGGCAGTCGCATCGGTGTTATTGTTGAATTACAGAAGGCGGATGCTGCGTTAGGCAAAGATATTGCTATGCATGTCGCCGCGACTAAACCATTTTGTGTCGGCGAAGAGAATGTGCCGGCTGAGATGATTGCTAAAGAAAAAGATATTTTTTCAGCTCAAGCTGCTGAAAGCGGTAAACCGGCAGCCATTATTGAAAAAATGGTGACGGGACGCATTAAGAAATATTTAGCAGAGGTCACCTTGTTGGGACAGGCCTTTATTAAAGATGATAAGCAAACAGTCGCGAAGATCGTTGCTGATCAAGGTAATGCCGTCATTCGTTTTGAGCGTTTTGAAGTAGGTGAAGGCATCGAAAAGAAAGAAGAAAACTTTGCTGATGAAGTGATGGCTCAAGTTCGCGGCGGATAACTTTTACCCCAAGGCTGTGCTAGAATCGCTCCTCTTGTTGCTATATTGATTTAGGATAAGGAGACTCATTATGACGACTATGATTTGTCGACGTATTTTGCTGAAGTTAAGTGGCGAAGCGTTGATGAGTGAAGAAGGTGGCAGTATCGACGGCAAGATATTGAGTCGTTTAGCCGCTGAAATCAAAGAATTGTGTGATGCTGGCGTTGAAGTGGGTTTGGTTATCGGTGGCGGTAATATACTGCGTGGTGCGCAAAAGGCCTCTGAAGGTTTTGACCGTGTCACCAGTGATCACATGGGAATGTTGGCAACAGTCATTAACGCGATGGCGATGCAAGATGCCTTAGAATGTATTGACCAACCGGTACGGGTGATGTCAGCCTTGCAAATTAATCAGGTTTGTGAGGATTATATTCGTCGCCGTGCCGTCCGGCATTTGGAAAAAGGCCGGGTGGCCATTTTTGCCGCCGGGATGGGTAATCCTTTTTTTACTACGGACTCTGCCGCCAGTTTACGAGCTGTTGAGATCAATGCTGATCTTTTGATTAAGGCCACTAATGTGGAAGGTGTTTATTCAAAAGATCCTGCAAAATATACGGATGCGTTATTGTATAAGCATCTTACTTTTGATGAAGCGCTTGATCAACGGTTGGGTGTTATGGATGCGACCGCTTTAGTATTGTGTCGTGATAATAATTTATCACTGCGGGTGATGAATATTTTTGAGCCGGGTGCCATTATGCGGTTAATGCAAGGTGAGGATTTGGGCTCTTTAATAACGGCTAGAGGTGAGCCATGATTAGTGATATAGAGCAAGATGCTTCTGCACGGATGACTAAAAGTGTTGAAGCAGTAAAGCAGGCCTTTTTGAAAATAAGAACCGGGCGAGCACACCCCAGTTTATTAAATCAAGTACAAGTGTCGTACTATGGCACGGATACGGCCTTAACACAGGTTGCAAACGTGGCTGTGGAAGACTCTAGAACGTTAACGGTCACCCCTTGGGAGCAAGGGATGGTTCAAGCTATTGAGAAAGCGATATTGGCCTCTGATTTGGGCTTAAATCCCGCAACAAGCGGCACGGTGATTCGTATACCGTTGCCACCGTTAACCGAAGATCGCCGTCGTGATTTGGTAAAATTGGTTAAGAACGAAGTTGAAAATGGCCGGATTTCTATCCGGAGTATTCGCCGGGATGCAAATTCTGAAATCAAAGAAGCTTTGAAAGAGAAAATGATCTCCGAGGACGAGTCACGTAAAGGCGAAGAAAAGATTCAAAAAATAACTGACAGTTATGTTAGGGCCGTGGAAAAACTCTTGGAAAAAAAAGAAGCTGATTTAATGTCTTTTTAGGATTTAAGCATTCATTAAAAAAGACATGAATACAGTGGCCAACATCAAGGGTGAAGCGATCGGCGTAAAAACACCGAAACACATTGCTATTGTCATGGACGGTAATGGCCGGTGGGCGCAAGCGAAGCACTTGCCGCGAACAGCTGGGCATCATGCCGGTTCGAAAGCGGTGCGGCGAACCGTTGAGTATTGTGTTCAGCAGGGCGTAGAGATTTTAAGCCTGTTTGCTTTTAGTAGTGAGAACTGGCGCAGGCCCAAGGAGGAGATTGACATCTTGATGCGCTTGTTCATGACCATGCTTAAGCAGGAAGTTAAGCGTTTAAATGAAAATAGGATTCGCTTACTTTTTATCGGTGATCGCAGTGCTTTTTCTCAGGCGTTGCAAGATAAGATTAGCGAAAGCGAACAATTAACCTGTGGAAATACAGGCATGACGTTGGTGATTGCCGCAAATTATGGCGGTCGATGGGATATTTGTCAGGCGGCTGAGAAAATGATTCAACAGGCTGTTGCAAATAATGACCGTAATTTTAAGGTAACCGAACAGTTGTTTGAAGGTTATTTAGAAACAGCAGGGATGGGTGATCCGGATTTGTTTATACGGACCGGGGGTGAAAAAAGAATCAGTAATTTTATGTTATGGCAAATGGCGTATACCGAATTCTTTAACAGTGCGGTACTGTGGCCTGACTTTAACGAAGATTATTTGAGGGAGGCTATTTTCGATTATCAAAATAGGCAGCGGCGCTTCGGTCATACAGGGGAACAGGTCGAATCAGCCCATAACAATAATAAAAACAAACTTTAACTTTAAATTATCAAGACGATTAGAAGAGACGATGTTAATTAAACGTATTATTACAGCACTTGTATTGATTCCTGCCATTATAGCGGCGGTTTTTTTATTGCCGAATGATTATTTTAATCTATTCTGTGCATTATTCATTTTAGTGGCGGGCTGGGAATGGGTGAGCATATCGGGTGTTAATGACCGAATTGTGAAAATTATTTTTCTGGTCTTTTTGGGACTATCGATGCAAGCGATGGGTTCATGGGTAGACTTGATTGAGTATCTGGTTGACGAGTTACATAATTTAGATATTTACGAACTCTCCGGTATTATCGATTGGCTGGCTATCGGGCCGGTACTTTGGTGGCTTTTTGCGATGATTCTGATTCGTAATGCGGGCGGCTCCTTACTTGAAATTAAGATTAAAAAGCGCTTTAAGTTGATTTTGGGCTGGGTTTTGCTTCTTTCGGCATGGTTATTTTTTACCCGACTCAGAGCACTGTACGGCAATGAAATGATTATGTATTTTCTGTTGCTGATTTGGGCGGCCGATATTGCCGCTTATTTTGTCGGTCGAAAGTATGGCGAAATGAAATTGGCACCGGAAATCAGTCCGGGAAAAACCACTGCCGGGTTGTATGGCGCAATTATTTCAGCCTTACTGATGGGGGTTGGTCTAGGGTTTTATTACGGGTTTCCACTCATTATTGCCGCTAATTTTGTCATGTTGTCTATGTTTACGGTGTTAGTTTCTATATACGGTGACTTGTTTATCAGTCTGCTTAAACGCCGCCAAGGCGTTAAAGATTCTGGAACGTTATTACCCGGTCACGGCGGTGTACTGGACCGCTTAGACAGTTTGATTGCCGCGATTCCGGTATTTTATTTGGGTGTTATTTTAATTCGCCAAGTCTCATGAAGGGTATTTGTATTCTCGGTTCAACTGGCTCGATCGGGGTCAGTACTCTGGACGTGGTGGCGCGCCACCCCAGTCTTTATGATGTCATTGCGTTAACCGCCAATACGAATGTGGCTGGTCTGTTTCAGCAGTGTCTGGATCATCGCCCCCAGTACGCCGTGGTCGTCGATACACAAAAAGCAGAAGAATTTAAGCAATTAATTGCGAACTCTGAAGTTTCAGCGATTGAAGTTTTAACCGGAACGGCAGGACTTGAGCAAGTTTCCGTCTTAGCGTCAGTTGACTCGGTGATGGCGGCGATTGTCGGTGCAGCGGGGTTATTACCGACCTTGGCGGCAGCAAAAGCCGGTAAAACCGTGTTATTGGCCAATAAAGAAGCCTTAGTGATGTCGGGTGATTTATTTATGGAGGCTGTTGCTGAATCCAAGGCACAATTACTTCCGATTGATAGCGAGCATAATGCTATTTTTCAATGTATGCCTGCTGGCTACCAGACCGGTGAGAAAGTTCCCGTGGCACGGCGAATCTTACTGACGGCATCGGGCGGTCCTTTCAGAACCACGCCGTTGGAGCAATTGGTCGATGTCACACCTGCACAGGCAGTGGCACACCCGAACTGGGATATGGGGAAGAAAATTTCGGTGGATTCGGCGACAATGATGAACAAAGGTCTGGAAATGATTGAGGCCTGTTTGTTGTTCAATATGTCGTCAGATAAAATTCAGATCGTTCTGCACCCACAAAGTATTATTCATTCTATGGTTGATTATGTCGATGGTACAGTGCTGGCTCAAATGGGTAATCCTGATATGCGTATTCCTATTGCCCATGCATTAGCAATGCCGGAACGATTTGAATCAGGGGCTGAGCCGTTAAATATTTTTGATGTGAAACGGATGGATTTTGAAGAACCAGATTTGGAACGCTTTCCTTGTTTACGGCTGGCTTACCAAGCGATTGATGCTGGCGGCATTATGCCGACTGTTTTAAATGCGGCCAATGAAGTTGCGGTTGCCGCATTCTTACAAGAGCGGATCCGGTTTACCGATATTGCCAAAGTGATTGAACGTTGTATGAGTTTGATTTCAGAGGTCAGGGCTGAGAGTCTGGATGTTGTACTGGATGCGGACCGGTTGGCACGGGAACATTCTGAAGAAATCATCAGCGAAATGGTTTAAGCATGGAATCGCCGTCTTTTTTATACACCCTGTTTTACTTTCTGGTGGCGATCGGTGTTTTAGTCTCCTTTCACGAATTCGGCCACTTTTGGGTGGCGCGTAAATTAGGGGTCAAAGTGCTTCGTTTTTCCATTGGTTTTGGTAAAGTGTTGTGGCGTTATCAGAAAACCCCTGCCTCGACAGAATATGTTATTGCCGCCATTCCTTTAGGCGGTTACGTCAAAATGCTCGATGAGCGCATGGATCCGGTGGAACAGTCGGACTTACCGTTTGCGTTTAACCGACAGCCGTTGTGGTCGCGGTCCGCTATCGTGTTGGCTGGACCGTTATTCAATTTAATCTTAGCGGTACTCTTGTATTGGGCGGTTTTTTTCATTGGCGATATTGGTATTCGTCCGGTGATAGCAGAACCTGAGCAAGCGACGATAGCAGCGCGAGCCGGTTTGACCGAAAGAGATGAAATTATGACGGTTAGTGACAAAGTAACACCGACCTGGTCTGAGGTCATGGGGACTTTGTTTTCCAGCGCCTTGAGTGGTGAACGTACGATTACGGTCGAAGTATTAACCGGTAACGGTGATAAAACGGCTAAATTTTTACAGTTACCGGCCGTATTAGAAACTGATCCGGCTAAGTTTTATAAAGCGTTGGGGTTATCGTTATGGTCCCCGACGCTCGCACCGGTTATTGGCAAAATTGTACCGGAAGGCCCGGCTGAAAAGGCCGGGCTTGCCGTCGATGACTATATTGTGAGTGCCAATGGTACACCGATTAGTAAGTGGATGGATGTGGTCGATTATGTGAAAAAATCCCCCGGGAAGAGATTGCAGTTCGTCATTGAGCGCGGCGGTATGGTGATGGATCTGGCGATTACTCCAGACCGGATTGAGACCGCGTCGGGGGTTCAAGGAAAAATCGGTGCTGGCGCCAAAGTCCCTGTAGATTTAATTCAATCGATGCGCGTGGAATATACCTTGCCACCGCTTGAGGGTTTTTTAAGGGCCTGTGATAAAACCTATCAATTTGCCATTGCTTCGTTGAAGATGGTGGGTTTTATGGTGGTCGGCAATGCCTCGGTTGATAATCTGAGCGGCCCTTTGACTATTGCGCAATATGCCGGTCAGTCGGCTGATTTAGGCTTGGTACATTTCTTAAAATTCCTCGCCGTGGTGAGTGTGAGTCTCGGGGTGTTGAATTTATTACCGATACCGGTATTAGACGGGGGCCATTTAATGTTTTATGCCATTGAAGCAATTAAAGGCAGTCCGGTGTCAGAACGTATCCAGATTATATTTCAGCAATTTGGTTTTGTCGTCTTGTTATCACTCATGGCGCTTGCGGTTATGTTAGATATTCAGCGATTATTTAGTTAAGGAGTCTGGACTATGCGGTTATCGGGTGTTTGGTTTTTAAAGATAGTGTTGGCAGCTGTTTGTATCAGTTCTGCTTATGCGGGGGAAGAGGCGGTTAGAGAAGCCTTGGTAAAGGCGATGCCGAGTTTAACGGTTGATTCGATTCGCAGTTCTGAAATTCCTGGCGTATATGAAGTGGTTATTGGTGCTAAGATTGTTTACGTATCCAGTGACGGGAACTATTTATTACAAGGCCAGCTGATCGATATCGCCGCACGGAAAGATTTAACGGAGGCGCGCTTAGGCGGTGCTCGTGTTAAAGCGCTTGCAGCCATTACGCCGGAAGAAATGCTGGTTTTTAACGCGGATGAGCCACAATATAAGATTACCGTTTTTACCGATATCGATTGCGGTTATTGCCGGAAATTACACCGTGAAATTGGCCAGTATTTAGCGCGCGGGATCAGTGTTCATTATTTGTTTTATCCCCGAGCCGGTTTAGGTTCTGAGTCTTATGATAAGGCGGTTTCAGTGTGGTGTGCAAAAGACCGGCACAGCGCATTAACAGCCGCTAAGTCGGGGCAAGATCCGGTTAAAAAGACCTGTGATAACCCGGTGAAAAAACACATGGCGCTGGCTACTACCTTAGGCCTGAGTGGTACACCGATGATGGTGACTGAAAAAGGGACTATTTTCGCAGGCTACATGCCGGCAGAGCAGTTGGAAAAAGCCTTAGCCTTTGAATAACCCTTTTTGCCTTAGAGCAGTTTTTTTAACGCATAGAGTTTTTGCAGTGCTTCTAATGGCGTGAGTTGTTCGGGGTCGATGGTTTCTAAAAGGGTTAATGCCTCATGGGTTGAGTTATTCTCTTCAAAATTAAAGAGATCGAGTTGATCGCTGCCCAGGCTACTTTGTTGGTCGCGGTAGCTTTGTTGTTCTAACTGTTGTAATTTCTCCCGGGCCTTTTCGATCACCGGCACCGGCACTCCGGCTAAGGCGGCAACTTGTAAGCCATAGCTTTGATTGGCGGCACCCTCTTTAACGGCATGTAAAAAGAAAATCTTGTTATCGTGTTCACGTGCATCCAAATGGACATTATGAATGGTTTTTTTAGCATTCGTTAATTGTGTTAATTCAAAATAATGGGTCGCAAACAGGGTAAAGGCTTGGGTTTGGTTGGCCAGAAATTCAGCGCAGGCCCACGCGAGTGACAAGCCATCAAAGGTACTGGTGCCGCGGCCGATTTCATCCATTAAAATTAAACTGTTCGCCGTAGCATGGTTAAGAATATAGGCGGTCTCAGACATTTCCACCATAAAGGTCGAACGGCCACTGGCGAGATCATCAAAAGCACCGATGCGGGTAAAGATTTTGTCAACAGGGCCAATCTCGGCACACTCAGCCGGCACAAAGCAGCCAATGTGGGCCATTAAGACAATCAGCGCAGTTTGGCGCATATAGGTCGATTTACCGCCCATGTTCGGGCCGGTGATAATCAGCATACGACGCGTAGGCGCAAGGCTTAAATCGTTGGCAACAAAAGGCGTTTCTAACACCGACTCCACCACCAGATGGCGCCCGCCTTGAATGTGGATGCCGGGGCTGGTTTTAAGGGTGGGGCAGGCTAGATTCAAGGTGTTGCTGCGGTCAGCAAAATTAACTAAAATATCAAGTTCAGAAAGACCCTGACTGAGGCGTTGTAGGGCCGGGACTGATTCACCGAGTTGGTTCAGTAAATCGTCGTACAGCGTTTTTTCAAAGGCGAGTGATTTTCCCCGGGCGCTGAGTATCTTGTCTTCAAAGGCTTTGAGTTCTTCGGTAATAAAACGCTCGGTATTTTTAAGGGTTTGCTTACGGGTGTAATGGGCCGGTACGTCCTCTGATTGTGAGCGCGGTATTTCAATATAAAAACCGTGCACCCGATTGTAGTTAACCCGAAGGTTGGCAATGCCGCTGTTTTGTTTTTCCTGGGTCTCAAGGTCGAGTAAAAATTGGTCGGCGTTTTGGCTTAAACTGCGTAGTTCATCGAGCTCTTGATGGTAGTTTTCAGCAATTACCCCGCCGTCTCGAATCAGCGTGGGCGGATTGTCGACCAGCGCACGTTGGAGCAGGGTTAATAAGTCCGGGTGCCTACCAATGGCCAAGGCTAATTCCTTTAATCGGGCAATATCGGCGAGTGGCGTCAGTAATTGTTGGATGTCGGGGAGGGTGGCGAGGGTATTGCGCAGTACAATCAGATCCCGGGGCCGGGCTGATTTAAGGGCAATGCGGGTGCTGATGCGTTCAATATCGCCCACTTGCTTTAGCTGCTGTTGCAGGGTTTCATAGTGGCCGCCTCCTAAGAGCGCGCTGATCGCCTGATAACGCTGGTGCAGGGTTTTTTGACAGCGCAGGGGTAAATTAATCCAGCGCCGAAGGTGGCGGCTGCCCATCGCGGTTTGGGTGTTGTTGAGCACGCCAAACAGGGTATAGCGTAAATCGCCGCTGGGGTGTTGGTCGAGCTCTAAGTTTTTACGGCTGGCACCATCGAGCGCCACGGTGGCATCACTTTTTTCAACGCTAATGCCTTGGAGATGCGGTAGGGCTTGTTTTTGGGTTTCTTTAACATACTGCAGTAAACAACCGACAGCACCGATGGCAAGAGGCAGGTTTTCTAAGCCAAAGCCGTTCAGGTCGTGAACGTTAAATTGGCTTAAAATACGTTGTCGGGCACTGCTCGGGTCAAAGTGCCAGGGCGGTCGGGCCGTGACGCCGGTGCGTGATTTCAGTACCGGTGCCAAGGGGATGTCTTCATTAACCAAACATTCAGCCGGTTGCAATCGCTCAATAACGCCGGCTAACTCACTGGCTTGGTTGAGTATTTCAACGCGTAATTGGCCGCTGCTTAACGCTAAACTGGCAATCGCCAGATTTTGGTCTTGCTGATGGATGGCTACTAATAAATTGTCGCGGCTGTTCTCAAGAAAAGAGTCGTCGGTCAGGGTGCCGGGGGTGATAATGCGCACCACTTGGCGTTCAACCGGGCCTTTGCTGGTGGCGGGGTCGCCTATTTGCTCACAAATGGCGACTGATTCGCCGGCTTTGAGCAGTTTAGCCAGATAATTGTCGGCGGCGTGGTAGGGGATTCCCGCCATCGGGATCGGGCTACCGGCAGAACTGCCTCGGCTGGTGAGGGTAATATTGAGCAGGCGGGCGGCTTTTTGGGCGTCGTTAAAAAATAATTCGTAAAAATCCCCCATGCGGTAGAACAACAAGGTGTCAGGGTGCTGGCCTTTAATGCGGTGGTACTGGACCATCATCGGGGTATGTTGTTTGGCGGGCTTTTCTTTTATACTCATGCCTCTATTTTACTGAATCGGAGTTTTTACAGGTGATAAATTATCAGTGGGTCCGTTATGACCGATAAAACAGTGCTAGCGTTGGCCGGCGAAGTGGCGTTTTTACTGACAGAGCGTCAGTTAACCGTAGCGGTTGCAGAGTCTTGTACCGGCGGCGCGCTGTGTCAGGCCTTAACGGAAATCCCGGGCAGTTCAACGTGGTTTGATCGGGGCTTTGTCACCTACAGTAATCAGGCGAAAGTGGAGATGCTCGGGGTCAGCCCTGCCTTACTCGAGCAATACGGCGCGGTGAGTTTTGAAGCCGCACGGGCGATGGTCGAGGGGGTGCACGGCCAGAGCCAAGCCGAACTGGCTATTGCCATCACCGGCATTGCCGGGCCAACAGGCGGGACGGCTCAAAAGCCGGTGGGTACGGTTTTTTTTGGCATTGGCCAAAAGGGCCAAGCGGTTAAAATCGACAAACGCCGTTTTAAAGGCGACCGGAGTGAAGTCAGAGCGCGCAGTGTCGAGTTTGTGTTAAAAGCGTTATTGAAAACATTAACGTAAAAAAAAACGCCCCCGAAAAGGGGGCGCAAAGTTGGGGGCTTGTTCTTTTAAAAGGTAAAAGTCTTAGCAAAGACCGGCGGCAAGACATGTACCAGACACCGCCCAAGCATTAGTCCCACTTGTGGGGGTGCCTGTGAGTATGTACGTCTTACTGTCAACCGTAGTTTCACCTGTTGCTGTAATCACAAATGGACCGGCGGTGGCGTCTGTAGATGCAAGAGTCACGGTCGTTACATGAGCTCCAGCTTGAGCCATGGCTGCGGTGCTTGATATACCATTTTCGGCAAATCCATCACACTCAGCTACCAAATTTTCTGTTTGATAACAGACGTCTACTTCAAGCTTAACAGCACTGGTTGCACTAATCACTTCGGTAAATCTCGCCTTTTTGGTGTAGGTGCTGTAGGCCGGAATGGCAATCGCCGCTAATATGCCGATAATGGCGACTACAATAAGTAATTCGATCAGGGTAAAGCCTTTTTGGGTGGGTTTAAGTGTCATAAAATGTTGCCTTTCGTTGTTAGGTTGTTGTGTTGTTCGTTGATTATTGAGGTGCAGTTACTGTGCCAACGTCAGTAGGTAGAGTGACTGAAGCCCGGTAAGGGGCGCGGTTGCAGGCTTGAAAGGTAATATTTTAAAAAAACCGAGGGGTGTTAAGCGTTTGAAAGCGCGGGACTGGTTGGCTCTGTGTGCATTTTGGAATGCATGGTGCAATGCATTTGCTTTTTTCAACGGGTTTTGCACTATTAAACGGTTAAAGCGCCGTTTTTACCGGTATAAAGAACACCATAAAGCCCTTTATTCCTTAGGGTAAAAATGAGAAACTAAGGCTTAAGGCCCTGTAACCAATAAAAATAAAGGGGTTTTGCGACTTTAGGCGCGTGAAAAAATAAAATTTGAGGAGATCAATTATGTTTACAGTAAAACCTTGGCTGGCAGTTATAGTCCTTGTGAGTGTCACCGGTGTTGCATCAGCGGCCAGTTGGACCGCCTTGCCGGAAACAGCACCCGCCCCGGCGAATAATCCCACGACGGAGGCGAAAATAGATTTAGGGAAAATGCTTTACCATGATCCCAGACTCTCATCCACCGGAACGGTATCGTGTTCTTCTTGCCACAGTACCCTGTTAGGCGGTGATGATAACCGTAAAGTCTCTATGGGGGTTCACGGTCAAACCGGCGGGCGCAGTGCCCCCACGGTGTGGAATGCAGCCTTTAATGAGGTACAGTTCTGGGATGGCCGTGCAGCCAGTTTAGAAGAGCAAGCCGCAGGCCCTGTGACCAATCCGATTGAAATGGGCATGAGAAGCTGGGAGCAAGTGGTGGCACGGTTAAAAACCATTCCAGGCTATCAAACTGCGTTTGAAGCCGCCTTTGGTGCCGACTCGATTTCTAAAGACAATGCCACTAAAGCCATTGCCGCCTTTGAAAGAACCTTGATTACCCCGAACAGTGCTTATGATAAGTATGTGAAAGGCGATAAAACAGCGATGACTGAACAGCAAATCAGAGGGATGAATGCTTTCGCAGAAACCGGTTGTACCAGTTGTCATGCGGCGCCGTTGTTTAGTACCACGGGGGTTTTTATGAAATTCCCAATCTTTAAAAACAATGCGCTCAGAGCACGTTATCATTTCGATAAAGATAAGGGCCGTGCTGAAGTCACTAAAAAGTCTGAAGACAACAATTTATGGAAAGTCCCCACCTTACGTAATATTGCCTTGACAGCACCTTATTTTCACAACGGTGCGGTGGGAACTTTAGAACGTGCGGTTAAGGTGATGGCTAAATTACAGTTGAACAAAGACTTATCGACAGAAGAAACCACTGATATCGTCGCCTTCTTAAATGCCTTGACCGGTGAATTTCCAGAACACCGGAATCCACACCGTCTGCCGACAACACCGAATACCCGTTTTGTCACGAAGTAGAAAGCCGATATTGTAACGGGTCAACATTTTATCTTTAGGGACCTTACAAAAAAGGGCGCGGTGAGCGCCCTTTTTTTATGCGCGCTTATCAAGATTCATTAGCGGCCTTGGTAGATGGCACAGGCCGCTATTTTGTGATCAATCAACTGCAGTTGTTGGCGGTAGGCGGTACTGGTTGTGGAGTGGTATTGTCGTTTAAAGGCCGGCGCCTTAATGTTCTCCGGCAAGGCCCTGACATCGGGCATAAAAGCCTTATAACTGGTGATTTGCGCCATGATCCTTTGCAAACGGCGGGCGCTTTTTACAGAGTCGGTGGCGGCTTTGGCAAAGCGGATACCGGCACGGTTAGCAGCTAAATCAATAAAGCTAAAGCCTTTCCCGACAGTGCCGTCGTGCAGTTCTTTTTGCTGACCTAAGCGTTGTGAAAAGGCGGCATTATTGACCGTTGAAAGCATCGCTGAAGAGATAAAGTGTTTGGCCATATCGACCCGTTGATACATAAAAACGGGCAGATACTTTGCTTTTTCGGGGGCTGCATTTTTAGGGAATAAAGCGGCGATGTTTTGCTGCAGGGCGTAGAGACCGGTGACTATAATAATGGCTTGATTTTCTTTGATGGGGTCAAAGTCCGATGCTCTGGCTAATGATTCTTTAAAGAGTGCCTGTAACAGGGTCGCTAAAGACAGACGCCAGTTCGGGTCATGGTGCTTAAGGGTTTGGACTAAGTGGTGTTGGTAAAAAGCCAGGGCTTCGAGGTTGGCACTGTGGCTGAGCAGTTGTTGGGCGGCGGCATAGGCTTTAGGCGTCCAGTAATAGGTGAGGATAAACGCATCACGGGTAATAGTAAGGGTATGGATGTGACGCGCGGCTAATAAATAGTATTGGTTCAGGTCGCTGTGGTTGATGAGCCCTTCCAGAAAGCTATTGGCATGGTCATTGGGCAGCGTCAGGGGGCCTAAAGTCAGCTCAGAGATAGTGGGTTGATCGTTTTGGTTGCTTAAGGTAAAACCGAAGTTTAAATAAGGGTTTAGGTGGTTAAATGGGAGTTGAATACTGCCTTCAAAACGAAAGTAATTTTCTTTTAAATGTACTTGCGCTGCGCTATTAAAATATTGGTTAAGTAAATGGTTGGCGGCGATATTAAGATCTTTTTTTTCAAGGCGCAAGGTCTTTAACGTTGCGAGTGGGTCCGGGGAGGCCTGACCATTGAGAATTAACCGGGCACGATTGATATCTTGGGAGTTGAGTAGCCAATGGTTTTCAACGCTGGGGTGTTTGTCGGTCACATAAAATGCGAGTAAAAACAGAATCAGTAGCGGTGTTGCAAGTGCGAAAAAAAAGAGCCGGACAACGGTGAGCATTAAAAAGCGTTAGTCAAAAGAAAGTTGAAAACCAATATTGCTCAGGTGTTTAGCCTCGTCGTTAAGGTCTGCCAAAGTTAATGGATATTGTGCTAACCAGTCGGTTGGGAATTTGAGCGTAAGGGTTTGCCCGGTTAAGGTGCTTTCGAACGGCGGGAGGTTGGCCTCGTTACGATTACGGTGCAAGACCACCGCGAGGCGTAATAAAATAGTTAAATAGACCATGGTCTTATCCCAGGGACTGGGTAAGTTGTTAAACGTTTTGAACGAGAGCTTGCGGCGATGGCTTAAGACTAAGGCACCCAGTAGCAGTTGGTCTTGTCGTGAGAAGCCGGGTAAATCGGCATTCTCAATAATATAAGCGCTGTGTTTTTGGTATTGATTGTGGGCAATGTCATGACCGATTTCATGTAAGTCAGCGGCCCAGTTCAGCCACTGCAAGGCAATGTCGGGCTCGATGGCCGGCGGAAGCGTGAGTTGTGACACCAGTGATCTGAGCGTTTCTTTGATCTGGTTGGCGTGCTTTTTCTCGGTATGATAACGCTTAGCCAGTACCTTGATGGTATCAGAGCGGATATCGTGGTTATGGATTCTACCGACTAAATCAACAATCAAGCCTTCTCGTAAGGCCCCTTCAGAAATAGTCATTTGTTGTAGCCCTAAACTCATGAAGGTGGCATAAATGATCGCCAGTCCGCCGGGAAGAATGTCTACGCGCTCGTGGTCTAGACCGTCAAGATTGATTTGCTCTAGGTGTTTTTTCTTGATCAGGTAGCGGGTTAATTTTTGTAGGCCGTCCAGAGTGATGCCATTATTACTCCAGCCATTTTCTATTAATATTTGGTTAATAGAACGCAGTGTCCCAGAGGCGCCAATGGCTTCGTCCCAATGGCTAAAGTGAAAATCACGTTGATACGGTTCCAGTAATTGTTCGGCATGCAAAATAGCCTGGTAAAATGATTTTTGAGTGATTTTGCCATTTTTAAAAAATTTCTGGCTCATCGAAACGCAACCAATCGGCACGCTTTCTTTACGGTGAGATTTTTTCCCGGTACCAATAATATATTCGGTACTACCGCCGCCAATATCCATGACAAAGCGTCTTTTGGCATTCGTTTCAAGACTGTGAGCAACGCCCTGATAAATTAAACGGGCTTCTTCTGTTCCTGAAATAACATGGATGGGATGACCGAGTGCTTGCTCGGCCTTGGCAATGAATTGTTGCGCATTGCTGGCGGTTCTGAGCGTGTTGGTACCGACAATTTGAACACTGCCGGCAGGGAATTGGCCGATACGTTGGCCAAAACGCTCAAGACAACTGAGCGCCCGTTGTTGGGTTTCTTCATCGAGGTATCTATGTTTATCTAAACCTGAGGCGAGGCGGACCATTTCTTTAAGGCGATCAATCGTTTGTAATTTGTCGTCGGTCAGGCTACAGACCAGCATATGGAAGCTGTTTGAACCCAGATCAACAGCCGCAACAAATTCAGGGAGTTTTTGAGGCACAGTTTTTAAGTCCTATTGATTACTGAAACGGTTTTTGTATGATTCTGTTAAAATTATTGAGTTAAATTAACAATGTTGTCAAGTATCGTCTTACATTAGGTATCGTTCTTTTGTCAAAAAAAAGGGCTGATTCTGTCTGCTTTAATGAGAAAATGGCCACTTCAGTGTGCCTAAGACGTTTGTGTTGGATGATTTTAACGGGGTTATCGCAGATAGCGCCAGATTTTTTTAGCTTCAATCAGGTTATTATTATGAAAGCGTTATCTATTCGCAATTTAACCAAGACCTATGGTAATGGCTTTACGGCTTTGCACGGTATTGATTTAGAGGTTGAAGACGGTGATTTCTTTGCCTTACTCGGGCCGAATGGTGCCGGTAAGTCGACAGCCATTGGTATTATTTGTTCGTTGATTAATTTATCGGCCGGTACGGTGCGTGTTTTTGGCCATGATCTAGCGCGCCAAACCGAAAAGGTCAAGCAATGCATTGGTATGGTGCCCCAAGAAATTAATTTCAATCAGTTTGAAACGGTACAAAATATTGTTCTGAATCAGGCTGGTTATTATGGCATTGCCTATAAAGAGGCTCTGATACGGGCTGAAAAGTGTTTGAAACACATGCATTTATGGGATCAACGGCATACCGTTTCCAGACGATTATCCGGGGGTATGAAACGCCGTGTGATGATTGCGCGGGCGTTGGTACATAACCCACGGTTATTGATTTTAGATGAGCCCACAGCTGGGGTTGATATTGAAATTCGCCGCTCTATGTGGCAATTAATGCGTGAGGTGAATGAACAGGGAACTACCATCATTCTGACTACGCATTATCTGGAGGAGGCCGAAAGTTTGTGTCGGAATATTGCCATTATTGATAAGGGTACGATTATTAAACATTCCAAGATGGCCGATTTATTAGCGCAAATAAAGGTGAATCATTTTATTTTGGATTTAGCCCACAGGATTACCAAGCCGCCGGTCGTTGAAGGCTATGAAATCGTGCAGCTTGACAGCCAAACGTTGCAAGTGGGTATTCCGAGTGAAAAAGGGTTTAATCAGTTGTTTTCTGAATTAACCCGACAGGGTATTTCGGTCATGAGTATGAAAAACAAATCGAATCGACTGGAAAGTTTGTTTCTGGATTTGGTGGGAGGATAAGTCTTGTGCGTTACCGTATTGCACTGTTAACGATTGTGACTAAAGAGGTGCGTCGTTTTATGCGTATTTGGCCGCAGACCATGTTGCCGCCGGCCATTACCACGGCTTTGTATTTTTTAATTTTTGGGACGCTGATGGGGCAGCGTATCGGGAATATTTCCGGTGCCAGTTATATGGATTATATTGTCCCGGGTATTATTCTGATGTCGGTGATCAGCCATTCCTATGCGAATGTGGTTTCATCTTTTTATTCGACAAAATTTCAGCGCCATATTGAAGAACTGTTGGTGTCGCCGGTCCCTAATTGGGTGATTCTGGCGGGCTATGTGAGCGGCGGGGTTTGTCGAGGGCTGCTGGTGGGAACCGTGGTGATTGGGATTTCGTTATTGTTTACCACCATTCCCGTGATTCATTTAGGCTTGTCTTGTTTGGTTTTTTTGTTAACGGCGATTTTATTTGCTTTAGCGGGTTTTATAAATGCCGTTTTTGCCGATAGTTTTGATGATATTTCTATTATTCCTAACTTTATTTTGACGCCACTGACGTATTTGGGCGGGGTGTTTTATTCGGTTGATATGTTACCGGAGCTCTGGCAAAAGATTTCCTTGGTCAATCCGATTTTATACATTGTTAATAGTTTTCGTTATGGACTCATCGGCGTGACTGATATTGATATTACCGTTGCCTTAACAATGATTATTAGCTTTATTGGCGCCTTAATTGTTTTTAGTTTGTATTTGTTAAATAAAGGCGTTGGTATTAAACAATAGGCGCTTATAGTAAACCGGCAAAGGGTTGAACCGTCACCGGATCCCCTTTCTTGACCGAGCCACGGTCATGTTCAAGAATAATAAAAGCATTGGCGAGGCTCATCGAACGCAAAATGCCAGAACCTTGTTTTCCCGTTGTTTTAACGTGCCATTGACCGTCTGTCGCTTGGGAGATAATGCCGCGTTGAATTTCTGTGCGCCCGGGGCGTTTGCGAATGGCTTCGGTTGATATGGCGCTAAATGCCGGGCAAACAGGGCGGTCGGTTATGCCGAGCATTTTATCGATTGCGGGCAAAACGAATTGATATAAAGTGACCAGTACGGCAACCGGATTACCGGGCAGGCCAAAAAAAGGCGTTTTATGTAGGCAGCCAAAAGCAAGCGGGCGGCCGGGTTTGATCGCGACTTTCCAAAATTCAATGCTACCTAAAGCGCGTAAGGCGGTACGGGTATGGTCGGCATCGCCCACAGAAACGCCGCCGGTTGAAATGATCAGGTCGCAGTGTGTGGCGGTTTCTTCAAAACACTGCTGTAATGATGCGGGGTTATCATCCAAGATCCCTAAGTTGATGACCGTGATATCCGGGCGTTCTAAACTGGCTTTGAGGGTATGGCAATTGCTGTCATAAATACCGCCATGGGGTAATTCACTGCCTAGGCTGTGGAGTTCGTCGCCGGTTGAGGCAATGGCGATGCGTAGTTTTCGGGTGACGTCTATCTCTGTTAAGCCTAGTGATGCTAATAACCCAATATCTGCGGGAGTCAGCAATTTTCCAGCTAATAACACCGGACACCCTTGGGTGATGTCTTCACCGGCTTGTCTGATATTTTGATGGCGCGTGTGGTTGTGATCAATGGTTATCGTGTTGTCAAAATGTTCGACCTGTTCTTGCATAATGACTACGTTAAGCGGTTCGGGCACCGGTGCGCCGGTCATGATACGGAGACACTCACCGGGTTCAAGGGCGGCGGTGAAGGGCTGGCCGGCATAAGCGCAACCGGTAATGTGCAGTTTGCGGGTGTGTCCGGATTCGGGTAAATCAGTGCTGTTAATGGCATAGCCATCAACGGCAGAATTTCTATGGGGCGGCACGTTAAACGGGGCAATCACCGAGTGGTACAAGGTACGACCGCGGGCGTGATCAAGACCGATTCGTTGGTATTGTTGCAATGGCTTAATTTGCGTCAATATTTTCTTAAGTGCCGTGGAGACAGTAATTAAATCGGGTTCATTGAGGTCTGAGCAGTTCGTTTGGTTTTTAATCATTTTCGTATACTGGGTCCGTTAACGGGAAGGCCGTTACTGATATAGCTCATATAATACTCCAGATTACGAAAGATCTCACTTTGAGGGGCGGCCGTCTGGGCTCTGATTTGTTTGTGGCAACCAATAAAACGCTGGTGCAAAGTGCCTACGCGACCCCATTTTAATCGGTACGTTGGCCAGTTGCTGGTTTGCCCAAGCAAAGGACTTAAGGTTTCAGTGCGCAGGCGCTTGCCGGCATTTTGGATATGGCAGCTGGCACAGGAAAAATTAAGTTGTCCCCGTCGTTGGTGGTAGTACTTTTTTCCTTGTTGATACGCCGCTCTGGCAGCGGGTTCAGGAGGCACGGTAATTGCGATCGGCTTATTTCTTGAAAGAAAGGATAAATAGGCCGTTAAGTTAATTAAGGACCGGGATGTGGGCGGGAGTGGCGGCGCTTGGTTCTGTAGGCGGCAACGGTTAATCGCCTGGCTTAAGGTGACCACGGTATCGGTTTGGAGATCCCAGTATGGGTAGTGTTGACTGATACCTTGTCGATAGTCAGGAAAACAGTCACCGTAGTGGTGGCCATTGTTAAAGGGATGGGTAAATAATTGTTTGCCCAGATCAATAGCAATTTCATACGGTGGAAATTGTTCAATGGCGAGCCAGGATTGTTTGGCATCCGGGTCGAGCGCATAGACACCATTGGCAAAATCTTGTCGTGAAAGGGTGGGGAACTGGGTAAAAAAATGCTGTTGTAAGGTTTTGAGGTCGTCCAGCGGGGCGCTTGCTATCGGCGCTGCCATGAGGCTGCTTAGAAAAAGGAGTCCGTAGCACAGTTGCTTCATTGGATGAGCGTGTCTTGGGAGTCGCTGTTGCCTTGATTATCAGTCCACTGGATGGTTATTTTATCGCCGGGTTCACCGCCTTTCATTTCAAAAGAAAAATAAGGATTTCTAGATATTCCGCTGGCCAGGTCAGTGGTTAGAATGATTGTATCATTATGACGTACCGTTAATTGCTGAATAAAATGTGCGGCAATGGTTTTTTTGGTTTTGCTATCGGTATTCAATCCTGTTTCCATCGGGTGCGCAATGAGGGTCCGGATTTGAGTGGTGCCCGGTTGGCGTTTGGTGCGAATTTTAATACTGGACATGTTAGCCTCCACAGCCGCCAAGTGTTACTTTAACCGTTTTATCGGTGTAGTAATAGTGACCGTTAGCCAAGACAATGCTTACAACGTCACTGGTTTCGGCCATTTTTAATCGTGCTGAGAGTTGGGTGTTGACATGCGGTGACAGGGTGAAACGGGCAATCAGTGGAACCGGATTGTTTTTAACCAGAATAAAAACACTTTCAGCCATTTCAAGGGTCGAAGAGACGGTAAAGGGTATTAGGGCGCCATTTTCGGCAATGCGTGGAATCGACAGGGTAATGTCTTTGGAAGGAATCAGCGGTTGTCCACCAGTGATGCGTTTAAGGGCTATTTGGTATGTTAAATGAGCAAACTTACTGATGGGCCAACTGGTTTCGGTTTGGGCCAGCAGGGGTTTTAACATCACTAAGGATGAGCTTAAAAAAGCCCCGCCTAACGATAAGGATTTTTTTATAAATTGGCGCCGTGTTTGTGTCATAAGGGATTAAGCATCAACCGAGTCAAAATTATGAGTTATTTTCAACGTCTATCCTAAGGGATTATGGTTTGAGTTGCCGGTAGTGTCCACAGAAAGTTGGCGATCGTTTTGATTTCTTGTCGGGTCAGAATATTATTTCTTCCAAAAGGCGGCATACTGGTCGCAGGATTAAAGACTGTTGGATCCTCGATGAAGTTGACGAGGTCTTTCTTGTTGTCAAAACGTTGCTGTAGATTGCTCAGAGGGGGACCTATATTACCGGGCGATTGACCGTCAGCAATGCGGTGGCAAGCTAAACAATTGCCTTTTTTTCGGTCAAAGGCTAATTGCTGGCCAGTCAGTTTTTGTTCGAGTTCGGCAGGGGGTATGCAACCCGCAATCAGTAAAGTGCACAGTAGCCCGATGATTTTCATCAGAGGATCCGGTGGGCAGAGGTAAAGAGTTTGCAATAGCGTTGGGTCGCTGTCAGTGGGTCATGGTCAAAAATACCACCAATTACGGCGAGTACATCCGCGCCGGCATTCAGTAACAGGTGACCGTTGCTGGGTAAAATACCGCCAATCGCCACAATGGGAAGGGAGAGCTGCTTGGCTGCTTGGGTGAGTGTGGAGAGTTGTGCGGGCGGTGCTTTGGGTTTGGATTCAGAGGAAAAAAAACGACCAAAGGCAACATAACTGACCTGTTGCTTTTGTGCATGAAGTGCTAAATCTAAGGAGTCATAACAGGAGATGCCGATAATGGCATCGGGGCCCAGTCGGGTTTGGGCTATTTCAATACTGGCATCGTCTTGGCCCAGATGAACGCCCTCGGCACCGATCGCGTGCGCTAATTCGATATTGTCATTGATAAGTAGCGGCACGTTAAAATTCTGGCAATGGTGATGAATTTTTTGGGCGAGCAGGGTGGAGGTATCGCGTGGATTTTTATGGCGGTATTGAATCACGGTTGCGCCGCCTTCAAGAGCGGCTAAGGTATCGGATACAATAGTAT
>DTSI01000104.1:0-3717 GCA_012965425.1 Methylococcaceae bacterium | reverse complement strand
AAGCGGGGAACTTCATGTGCTGGGTTGCATCCAGAAAAAACGGTTAGGGAGGTGTTGGCCTTGACCTATTTGATAGCCATTGTCGAGGGTGTCCCAACTGTATTGCTGTGCTTCAAGAATAGCGGTTACCGGCTCTAATTGATGGGCTAATAAGGCGGCAATACTGGTTGCCAGTGTGCAACCCGAGCCGTGATAGTGATGGGGCAGCCGGTCCCATGACAGCGTCTCAATGCAGCGGCCTTGGTGGTACAGTTTATGGGTTACATCACGGGTGTGTTCGTGGGTACCGGTAATGAGTACATACTGACAACCGGATTGGAGTAATTGAGAGCCGCAGTTATCAAGGTCATCAGTCGTTGTTAATTGACGTGCTTCTTCGCTGTTGGGTGTTAATACCGTGGTCAGCGGTAACAGGTGTTCAACAATCGCTTGAATCAGGGCTTGATTGGCGACTGGCGTACCGCCACCGGCTGCTAAAATAGGGTCTAATACAACCGGTATTTCAGGGTGTTCGGTCATAATTTGCGCCAGACTACAGGCGATGTCGGCATGGCCAATCAGGCCTATTTTAATCGCCTTGACCGGCATGTCGTTAAAAATACGGTTCGCTTGTTGAATGATAGCGTCCGGTTGTTGCGGGAAAATTCGGTAAACATTAGTGGTGTCTTGTTCGGTGAGCGCCGTGATAACACTGGCGCTATGACATTGGTGGCTCGACAATGTTTCAATATCGGCCTGTATACCCGCGCCCCCGGAAGGGTCGTGGCCTGAAAAACTTAATACAACAGGAGGGCAGTTGATCATTTAGCGTAGCCTTTTGTTATGAAATCGTGATTTTAATCGGTGTCTGATCCAGATCCAACACCCGGAAACGGATAATAATATGAGTAGGATGCCGCTTAGATCAACGATAAAAATACCGACTGGACCGAAGAGTCGCCCGCTATGCAGATCGAGTAAGAAGCGTTCATAGGGGATGATGTGTTGTCGGTGTGTTTGTTGGAGTTGATCGCTTAACGGTTCCGTCAGTGTGGTTTCTTGGCTCCATAGAACGCTGGGATCCGAGACGGTTTGCCACGAGAGCAGTCCGTCGTGGCTGGCTTTTATCTGGGTGTCCAGGCGAATAAAAACCGTGTCTTGCCCCGTGACCCCGATCGAATGAACGGGCGTTTCTAACGGTATTTTTTCAATAATGCTACCGCTGTCAGAAATCAGTAGCAATTGTTTTTCGAAAGCTAAAACAATGAAGGGTTCGGTGCTGATGGCGCCGACCAGTAATTGGTTGTTAGTGGTTAAAGCCTGAGTATTAAAGTAGCTTCGTTGATCCAGTTGACTGATCCAATGCGGCCCTACTTTATAACTGCGAATGTCACTGAGTCGGTTAAGGCCATACCAATTCAGCAGGGTGGGCGATTTAATATAACGGCTGTTGAGTTGCCAGTCATCGGTATGATTTAAGGCAATACCGGTGATTGCCAACAGGATTAAAATCACACTGACAGCAAGCCCCAGATAGCGATGGAGTTTGTAGAGCAGTCGCCACGGCGATTTTCGGGCATTTTTCATTTGCCAACCGCTTGATCAAAAAAAAGTGCGAGTTGGGCTATTTTAGTTAAGGCATCAACTGACAGGGTTGCGCCGGAAATACCGTCAATGGGATGGCTGAGGGTTTGTTCAGAGGACAGTGTTGACGCTATGAACTGGTCAGTAAAAAAGCTGTGTTTAACTTCCCAACCGCGGCTTTCTCGAAATGCCAGCACGTGTAGTTGGACAATTTTGTGGTTGTCGATAATAACACCCACAGTGATCGGCTCGTTTTTCCCGACTTCTTCTAATATCCAGACCGTACGCTGTTGCTCCTGCCAATAACGGGTTCGAAGAAATGTCGGAGTGTGTCGTAATATTTGCCGGGCAATGGGTTTTATGGTCGGCGTCAGCCAAAACGATTTAGGTCTGGGCGGGGACTTAAAAGCGTTGGCCACAAAGGACTTTTCGGACATGTACTGTTCGGCGTACAGCAGCGGTGTCCAGAGTAAGGCGACGACTAAAAACAGCGTAAGACTGTTCATACTTTGTCAGTAACGGTTGTTTAAATGGCGATTAGCATAATCCTAGGCTTATTTGAGTCCTGAGGTGTTTTTGTTGAAATGATCGACTGTCTTTAAAAAATTGACCACATGGCTGCCGGGTAGAATAAATAATTTCTTACCCCGTTTTCCAAAGGTATTAATCTTGAGCCCTTGATGGGCTTTTTCGAGTATTGAGCGGTTGAGCGTGATCAGTAATTCTTCACCGCGATTATTATCTTTACGGGTAAAGCGCAGGCGTTTGCCTTGATCGTCAAAGACGCTATCAAGAAAGCGCCAGTAACTTTGAAATTCTAATATTTTCAATTGGTATTGCGGGCTGTCAGGCCGGCTGACGTCAGCGACCAAGTAAGCATTAAAATAGCCAATGCCCTGATGGTAGGTGTGAGCAGGGCTGGTCACCCAGTGCTGATCAGGACTAATGGTACTGTTTACCGGGGTTTTAAGCGCCTGCGTAGCGCAGCCTGTCAGAATAAATGCGACCAAACCGAGCAATGAGATTATTTTTAGCATAATGTTCTGGGATTGTTTGTGATTAATGACAAAGGATAGTATTAGTAAAATTGGTAGCCAAGGCCTAAGTTAAAGCCCCTTTTATCGCCCAGACCATTGCGTTTGTTCTGGTATTGCCAGTCGGCTTTTACGACTACGTTTTTATCGATCCACCAGTTTAGGCCACCTTCCCAAACATCGTACTCGAAAGCACCATTGTTGTAGTAGTCAAGATAAGAATACCGGCCATAAACACCGACATCCCCGTATGGTGTAGGCATCCGGTAACTCGGTTCTAGGAAATAACCGGTTTGATTATCAGCGCCTTGTTTTGACGCATCATTAATGTCGATAAACCACTGACTGAAGAGCGCCTTGGTGGTAAAAGTACCGGGACCAATATGTCTATTATAAATAGCATGGGTTTCAACTAATGTGCCGCTACCCACTTCAACGGCGTTATTGACTGAACTTTGTGCCATATCTGTTTGGTGCATAATGGTACCTGATAATCTAAGGCCGGTAATTCCAGTATATTTTAACCGCAAGGCAAATAGAGGGTCATTGGCTTCTTGTTTGGAAACTTTTTGACGGGCTCCGCGGATGTAAAAATTGTCGCTCATATCAAGACCGCTGGAAATCATCGCGTCAACTTGGAGGCCATTATCAAATTGATACTGACCGGCTAACCCTGCTTCCCACCAGGTCGCTGGAATAATTTTTGTTTCCACTAAGTTGCGGTCGACCCCATAAAAAGTATCCGGTTCATGGATTTCATTCAAAATACCCACGGGCATCAATAAGATACCTGCGCGGACTGCCGCATTATGGGTTACATCGTATTGTAGCCATGCTTGCTCAAGCTCAATCTCGCCCTTTTTACCGTCTCCGGCAAGGGAGTGCTCGAGTTCAAGTTCGCTGAACAAACGTAATTTATCATTAAATTCATGGTTAAAGAAAAGCACATAGCGATGAAAATCAACACTTTCTTCATGGCTACTGCCGTCGGTATTCAGGTTGGTGTAATGCAGTTCACCATAGCCCCCGATACTGGTGTCATTGGTCCAATTCGACCCGCTGTCACTCTCGGCAAAGGCATCCGCAACCGTTTCAAAAGCGGCCGCATTGTTTTCAACCA
>DTSI01000103.1 GCA_012965425.1 Methylococcaceae bacterium | reverse complement strand
GCTGGGTGCTGACATGACTAACCTGGGCGGAGTTGGGGCCCTGGTGACACCAGTTTATAAATTCCTCCATGTCGGTTTGCTCACCGGAGGCATCTATTTCTACGCGGCCATCCGCACAATTTCGTACCCAGCCGGTAATGCCAAAGCGGTTGGCTTTTTTCTGGGTGCTGACTCTAAAGAAAACACCTTGAACGTGCCCGGAGATGTAAATTTTTAAATGTTGTTTGATGACTTGTCCTAGGGGGTTAGGTAAGGGCTTAATGGATGCGGATTAATTCAACGTCGAATATAAGGGTGGCATCCGGTTCAATATCAGCACCTGCACCCTGACTGCCATAGGCAAGTTCCGAAGGGATAAATAATCGGTATTTAGCACCGGTTCTCATGAGTTGTAGACCTTCTGTCCAACCGGGAATAACATTGGCCAGAGAAAAGGTCAGTGGGTGGCCCCGGTTATAGGAACTGTCAAAGATAGCGCCAGCAAGGGTACTTCCCTGATAATGTACGGTTACTTTATCGGTGGCCACTGGGTGCTCTCCTGCGCCTTCTGTAAGTATTTGGTATTGCAGTCCTGAGGCAGTGGTTTTTACGCCTTCTTGTTTTGCATTGTTGGCCAGAAATGTTTCCCCGGCTGCACGATTAGCCTCAACTGATGGGCTTTTTGTGAGCGTTAGCAGGGCTAAGCCGCAAAAGAGGAGAATGACGAGGGAGACGAGTAAATAAGGGGAAATACGCATAGTAATATCACATTAAAGGGAACAGTTCATGTTATCAAAAATGAGTGGAGACTCTAAAAGGAATTTATCATTATGAGCAGATTTTTGAATGCTCGCCTGGGGTTGGCTGCAATAGCACCGGATTAACCTATACTTCAGAATGAGTCGTGTTACTACAAACCGTGTAAATACGGTTGATTTATTGAGAGGGTGTGCTATGAAGAAAAGATCAGAACGATTTGTTTTGGGTTCCACGGGGTGTATTAAGGTGGGGGCAAAAGAATTATTTTTTAATGTTAAAAATATGTCCGTAACTGGACTTTTAATAGAGGTAAAGGATAATCTTCAGGTAAAATCTGAGCATGAACTTTATACCCTATTGGGCGGTAAAAATTGCGATATTAATTTCCATGTTTTTAACCCTGATGTGTCAGGGATGGCAACAGTCGTTAGCGTCGAGTTAGCCCAAGGACGACTTATCATTTCATTAAAGTTTTCGGCGCTTAATTTTGAAGACGGTTTTATGGTTTTTAAACGCCGATTACCTCGAAAAGCAACACAGGTTCAGGGACGGTTGTATTGTCATAAGCAATGGTATTCTTTTATCGGTGATGACATCAGTTTGAATGGGTTGTCAGTTAAAATGGCTGTTCCGTGTCCGGTAAGTGGAGGCGAATGGGTTACTCTCGAAGTGCCCACTTTAAGTCTTTGGGGTTCTGCCCGGGTGAAGTGGTCGGCACCCGATGATTTTCGACTAGGGGTTGAGTATATAAGCTTGACCCATAATTAGCTATTTACTGATAATCAGAAAATGGTTCAGGTAGCGTTCAAGAAATAGGATTGTTTTGAGTAAATTCTTTAAAGTTAAATGGCCGCCTAAACGCATTATTTATGACCGCGATGGCCTAAGGCCTTATATGATTCGTTATTATTTGGCCTTTAGTGTAAAGCTGGGCTTGCAACAAAAAAGTCTGCAGTTTCCTTTCAATATATATCTACATAAAATCTTATTGTCTGATGAGTCGGTCTTTCACGACCACCCTTGGAATTGGGTTACGTTGGTTCTTAAAGGGGGATATTTTGAAACAACTCCTGCGGGTCGGTTTTGGCGTGGTCCCGGTTCCTTGCGGATTGCCAAAGCAACTGAAATGCATTATTTGGAGCTTAATGAGGGGCAGCCGTGTTTTACGTTATTTGTGAGGGGGCAATCGAAGCGTGTTTGGGGTTTTTTTACGGCTAAAGGGTGGGTTGATTATAAAACCTATTTGGCCCAAAGAAAGGCGTCCGCTGCCAGCCATGGAGAGCGAACGGGAGGACTGGTAGTTCCTCGGTAGGGGTAAGTCATTCTGGATACTCATCGTGCGTAGCGTCAGAGGGGGTCTGAAATTACCTCCGAAACGTCGTCAGGTCACTTGTGGTTGTGTTACGGAGTCTGCATCGCGTTTATTATGATGGCGCGTTTGATGAATTAGTTCTGTAGGTGTTTTTTTGAGATGGGTGTATGTTGCTCGATACCGAGTTGCTCAAAATTTTCTACCACATGGTCGGGTTGGATTAAGTGTGGGATTATGTTCATTTTTTCCAGTCGGCGTTGCAGAGGGGCACTTAGCCCAACAATATATACTTCATGGGAATCAGTAAGGTGTTGTAAGGTTTCCTCTAAAGTGTAGATTCCGCTGTGGTCTAAATAAAACAGCTGGCTCAGATCAAAAATTATATACTTACTGTCAACAGGAATAGTTCGGATTACCTTAGCGAAAGCTTGGGTATTCCCGAAAAACAAGGGGCCTTGAATGGTGTTGAGCGCGACGGTGTGGCCATTTAAATCAACAAAAGTCTCTAGGGTGAATTTGTCAGCGCTCCAGTCCGCTATTTTTTTCATAAAGATAAAAGCGGCAAAAATCAGGCCAATAACGACTGCATAAACCAGTTGCCAGAAAACGGTTAATAACAGCACGGTCAGTAATATCGTTTTATCAGACCAGCGCATTAGCAGAAGTTCCCGTAATCCTTTGTAATCGATGACGCCAAATCCGACGGTAATTAAGACACCTGAGAGCACAGCCATGGGTATTTTCGAAGCCATAGGCCCTAAGGCAATTAAGATAATAAATAAAAATACCCCGGCAATCATGCCGGAGAGCCGTGTTTTTCCACCGGCTTGAATATTGACGACGGTACGAATAGTTGCCCCTGCGCCGGGGATGCCGGAAAAAAAGGCAGCGATGGTATTACCAATACCCTGACCAATGAGTTCACGGTTAGGGTCGTGCTGGGTTTTGGTTAAGTTATCGGCAACAAGGGATGTTAATAATGAATCTATAACGCCTAATAATGAGAGTACGAAGGCGGTTAACACGTAAGGAAAGACGCTTGTTATGTCAAATTCGGTAATGATTTCACTGTGAAATGAAGGGAACCCTGCTTTTATCGGTGTTATCGGGGTGTACTCAATACCCATCATGACAGCAGTCGCACTAACGCCAATCACAGCGACCAGAGCACTGGGTACCAGTCTGGTTATTCTAGGAAAAAGGTAGATGATTAGAATAGTGGTAAGACAGAGTGTGATTTCTGTGGGATGGATGTTTTTAATAGCATGTGGGACAAACTTCAAACTGCCAATAACGCCTTTACTTTGTCTTCCGGCGAGTCCTTTGGCTTCATCTTGAATGACCTGAGGTGTTATCAGTTGGGCTTGATGGACAGTTTCGTGGAATTCTTCTAAAACTAACAGCCCTTGTTCTTCTTCAACGGATAAAATTTTATCTAATAAAATATGCTCAGCCATGGGCAAGTTTTCTTGGATGACTTCCGGGTCATTGACGGGGTTATAACCGATAGCCGGGAGCAGTTGGGTAATTAGAATAATGATACCAATGCCACTCATAAAGCCTGAAACGACGGTTTGAGGGATGTATTGGATGTAACTGCCTAACTTAAGGGCGCCGAGTAGGATTTGAAATAACCCTGCGAGTATAAAAACCGAGAGGATAAGCGGTAGGGCATGTGCGGCATTACCGTCATAAGTGACTAAAATTCCGCTGATAATGGTCGCGCTGAGAACGGTCATCGGTGCGGTGGGTCCACTTATTTGAGTGGCGGTTCCGCCGAACAAGGCTGCAAAAAAAGCCAGAAAGGCGGCGCCATAGAGTCCCGTAGAGGCCCCCAGTCCGGATTGTTCGCCAAAAGCTAGTGCCAGTGGTAATGCAACAATTCCTGCTGTGAGACCACCAAAAAAATCACCGCGAAAATATTTTAACGTAATCATTGATTAAGTTGAAATTGATGAATAGACCTTAAGTCTAAAATTAAGATAAAGGAAGTTTAACCTAGTGTGACAATATTTCAAGGCTATTTTTTGGGGTTTAATCGTCATACTAGCTTGGGAGCAGACGGTTACGCTGTAGCCACCATTGTTCAGCTTGTGCTTGGGCATCGGCTGGTGTTTTACAATGGCCGAGTAAATGTAAAGCAATGGCGGCGGTGCCTGTGATGGTGGCTTCAGCATATTCATCGTGGTACTCCCCCCGCCAAAGGTCAGTTAATTGTTGGGGATTTAACGTGTCTGGTTTACGGTGCCGCTTGGAGAACAGAGCCGGCCATTGCTCATCAAGGCGATGGCTTAGGTGCACGCTTTGTACCAGACAGGGAACATCGGGATTACGTTCTATTTCTCCACCTTCACCTTTGATAACAGCCACATGCGGGTCATTGAGGATAACAGCAGCTTCTTGATGTGTGGGTCTATAACCGGGATGAAAAATACCCTGGATGCTTGCGGTTGCTGAAAAGGGATTGAGCATTCGCGCTAAGGTATGGACCGGTGAGCGTAAACCGAGAATGGGTCGTAAGTTAATAATCTGGGCGAGTTTCGGACAGAAATGTTCCAGTGAAAGGTAGCTGAATCGGTTTTCTGTTAATTGTTGTTCGGCTTGTGCGAGAGAGGTCGCCTCAGGTAAGCCAACAGTGCTTAATAAGTCTTGGGTATAAATTCTTCCTTCGGTATGCCCCCGAGCACCGTGCATAAAAACGGTAAATCCATTGTCTGTGAGCAGCCGTACCGCTAATAAAAACCAAGGTAAATGACGCCGTTTTCCGGCATAAGAAGACCAATCGAGATCAATAGCCGTCCTGGTTGGGGTGATAGCCATAACGTCCCGGGTCGCTTGAATAAAACCGGCCAACTCTTCGGGCGTTTCTTCTTTAACACGCATGAGCATTAAGAAAGCACCCAGTTGCACATTTTCAACCTGATTGTCTAAAATTAAAGACATGGCTGCAAAGGCCTCTTTTTGGGTAAGCGAGCGTGAGCCTTTTCGACCTTTGCCCAAAATACGGATATAAGGGGCAAAAAGATGTTCGGATTGCATCATGGGCATCAACGGGTGAATTGAATTATTAACGCCTTTAATTTTAGCAGAGGCCTTGTCGTTGGGGTTGGTTTTATGACTCCAGATTTAATTCTTTGATCTTACGAGTCAGTGTGTTTCGACCGTAACCTAAAAGGTTTGCGGCCTCATGGCGCCGTCCGCGCGTGTAGCTTAATGCGGTTTTGATGAGAATAGACTCAACGGTTGGAATGGTGTGTTTGGCAATTTCAGTACTACCGGTCTGCAGTTGTTTTTTAATCTGTTTCTCAAGTGAAAGTTCCCATGAATTATTCATGACAGAATCTTCATCAGGGGTTTTTAATATTTCTTCAGGCAGTTCATTAACATGAATTTCACGGCCTGAAGCCATGACGGTTAGCCAGCGACAAGTATTTTCGAGTTGGCGCACATTACCGGGCCATTTTAAAGAGGATAATATTTTTTCTGTTTCGGGCTTGAGTACTTTTATTTCGGTATTAAGTTCATGGGCGGCTTGTTTGAGAAAGTGCTGCATTAATAAAGGGATATCCTGACTGCGCTCAGATAAGATCGGTATATGAATACGGATAACGTTGAGGCGGTGAAATAAATCTTCACGGAAAAGGTTTTTTTCTACTAATGATTCAAGGTCTTGGTGCGTTGCTGCGATGATTCTGACATCAACCTTAACAGGATTATGGCCGCCAACAGGATAAAATTCGCCATCGGCTAAAACACGCAATAGCCGTGTTTGTAATTCAGCAGGCATATCACCGATTTCATCTAAAAACAGCGTGCCTTCGTGCGCTTGTTCGAAGCGTCCAGCGCGCCTTGATTGGGCGCCGGTGAAGGCACCTTTTTCATGGCCAAAAAGTTCTGATTCCATCAGGTCTTTAGGAATCGCTGCCATGTTCAAGGCAATAAAGGGCTTTTTGGACCGGGGGCTGTGTCGGTGTAAGGCTTTGGCTACTAATTCTTTGCCGGTTCCTGATTTACCGTTTATTAAGACGGTAATATTCGATTTAGCAAGACGGCCAATAGCACGAAAAACTTCTTGCATGGCCGGTGCTTCGCCAATAATTTCGGGTGTAGATTCTACGGTTGGTGTATCAGGTGGTGAACTTTGGCGTGTTTCGTGTTGACAGGCGCGATCGACAATCCCAACCATTTCATCAAGGTCAAAGGGTTTAGGGAGGTATTCGAAGGCGCCCTTATTAAATGATGTTACCGCACTGTCTAAGTCAGAATGCGCGGTCATGATGATAACGGGCAGGTCGGGGTGCTGGTTTTGTATTCGGTCAAGCAGTTCAAGCCCGTCTATTCCGGGCATTCGAATATCTGTGAGTATGGCATTAGGGCGTTCAAATTTAAGTGCTTGTAATAAATCTGCACCATTACTAAAACAACGGGTTTTAATAGCAGTTTTAAGAAATGCTTTTTCCAGAACCCAACGAATGGATTTGTCGTCATCAACAATCCAAACATTATGCGTTGTATTCATTACTGTTCTCCACAGGAATATAAATTGAGAAGGTGGTTTTTTCAGGGATACTCGTGCATTCAATAATGCCGTTGTGTTGGTTGATAAGCGATTGGGCAATCGGCAGACCTAGGCCCGTTCCATCGGCCCGACTGGTAATCATCGGGTAAAAAATCTGGTTGATCATGTCCGGGTCAATGCCGATGCCATTGTCGATTACTGAGGCCTTAATAACTAATTTATAGCGATGACGGCCAACCGTTAATTGTCGACAAATACGAGTGACTAAGATTATTTGCCCCTGTGTCATGATCGCTTGGGTTGCATTTTTTACGATATTCAGAAATGCCTGAATGAGCATATTCCGGTCAGCATTAATCAATGGAATACTGGGGTCATAGTCTTGTTGAAAAGAAATATGGCTGTTTTCAGATTGGACGAGTTGTCGAACACGGTTAAGAATCTCATGAATATTTAAGACTTCTTTTTTGGGAGGGGTATTGGGGCCGAGCATTTTATCCATGAGTTCTTGCATACGATCAGATTCAGAAATAATAATTTGCGTATATTCCTTGAGTTCTGGCAGGGTTAATTCATCATGGAGTAATTGTGCCGCACCACGTAAGCCGCCCAATGGGTTTTTTATTTCGTGTGCTAAGCCACGAACGAGCATGCGATTAGTATTTTGTTGGGCAAATAACTGCTCTTCTTTTGTGAAGCGTAAATGCTTGTCAATTTGCAGTAATTCGACAATAACGCCCATAGATTGAGAGGCATCGATTAAGGGCGAGATATTAAAATTAATGGTCATGGGTCGACCCGAAAGATGCAGCGATATTTCCCGATTCACCAAGGTGCTGCCGCTGTTGTGACAATGTTGCAGATCTTTTGTTATCCTTAAATCAGGATCATTGAAAAGCTGTTCGATGGAATGACCGACGAGGTGACGTGCGCTGTCGGCAAATAAAATTTCACCGGCGGTATTGATGTATGTAAGTTTCAGATCGTTATCAAATAACATGATCGTTTCGCTGAGATGATCAAGAATTTTTTGGTGCACGCTGTTATGGTTTCCGCTAGAGGGTTAAGGGTCTATTTTTATGTAGGCAATTAATATGCCAATATTGTATTTTCCTTAAGTGGTCGTTTTAAGTAATTGTTTTCTATGTGAGTAAAAGATAATCAGAACTATTAACTAAATAATGCGCTACGGTTTCATTTCATTATAAACAAAAAAACGCCCCATAAAGGGGCGTTTTTTGGATAAAGCAACAAAACCGATCCGGATAACCGGATCGGTTGGGGCTTACAAGCTGTAATACATATCAAACTCAGCAGGATGCGTCGCCATACGTAGACGTGTCACTTCTTCCATTTTAAGTTCAATATAGGCATCGATCACGTCGTCATCGAAAACACCGCCCGCGGTTAAGAAACCGCGGTCTTCATCCAGTGCTTTAAGTGCTTCTTCAAAAGAGAATGCGACTTGAGGGATTTGTGCTTCTTCCTCAGGAGATAAGTCGTATAAATCTTTATCCGATGCATCGCCCGGGTGAATTTGGTTTTGAATGCCGTCAAGGCCAGCCATCAACATAGCAGAAAAGGCTAGGTATGGGTTAGCGGTTGAGTCACCAAAACGAACTTCTAAACGACGTGCTTTAGCCGGAGTATGTGGAATACGAATAGACGCTGAACGGTTGCGTGCAGAATACGCCAACATAACCGGTGCTTCAAAGCCAGGAATCAAGCGTTTGTAGCTGTTGGTTGAGGCATTTGCAAAAGCGTTAATCGCTTTTGCGTGCTTAATAATACCGCCAATGTAGAAAAGAGCCGTTTCAGAAAGACCGCCGTAGAGGTCGCCTGCAAAGATATTTTCGCCATCTTTTGACAGTGATTGGTGAACGTGCATGCCGTTACCGTTATCGCCTACTAAAGGCTTAGGCATAAAGGTTGCAGTTTTGCCGTAAGCGTGGGCGATGTTTTGCACCACATATTTAAGTTCCAGTACTTCGTCTGCTTTGTTAACCAGCGTGTTAAACAAAGAGCCAATTTCACACTGTCCCGCTGTACCCACTTCATGGTGATGTACTTCAGTGGTTTGACCCATCGCTTCAAGCGTTAAGCACATGGCTGAACGAATATCTTGCAGTGAATCTACAGGAGGCACAGGAAAGTAACCGCCTTTGACCGCAGGGCGGTGACCGGTGTTACCGTCTTCGAAATGTTTGCCTGAGTTATAGGCTGCTTCTTCAGAATCAATTTTGAAGAAAGTATCGCCCATGTTGTCAGCCCATTTGACGTCATCAAAAACGAAAAATTCGTTTTCAGGGCCAAAGTAAGCCGTGGTCGCCTGCAAAGATGTTATCGCCATCTTTTGACAGTGATTGGTGAACGTGCATGCCGTTACCGTTATCGCCGACTAAAGGCTTAGGCATAAAGGTTGCAGTTTTGCCGTAAGCGTGGGCGATGTTTTGCACGACATATTTAAGTTCCAGTACTTCGTCTGCTTTGTTAACCAGCGTGTTAAACAAAGAGCCAATTTCACACTGTCCCGC
>DTSI01000102.1 GCA_012965425.1 Methylococcaceae bacterium | reverse complement strand
AAGAGCGAATGCGAGGACTGGAGGCCCGATAGGTATAGATAGTTCCAAATACCCGCCGTGCGTAGTACCAGAGGCGACCTGGAATTATATCCGAAACGCCTTCAAGTCATTTGTGGTACTGTTACGGAGTCTGCCTCTAGTTTATAATGATGTGGCGCAGTGCACGAACGCGGGGCGAACCGGGGTACCGTAAGCATTAATTGCCACGTCATTTTTGCTGCTTGCTTGGGCTCGGATGCCCAACACATGTTTTCGTAAAAATAGTGGCGCGCTTGTTGACTAGGTTAACTACTCATTTTACTTAACGCTCAGTGTGATAGTGGTTTTACAAAAAGAATTGATGAAAACGTCTGCACTGGTCAGTTGCGAATGGCTACAAAAAAATCTTGATACTGAAAATCAGGTTATTTTGGATGCTACTTTCTTTTTACCTAAGCAACGGCGCAATGCCAAGAAAGAATTTCAACAACAGCACCTTCCTGGAGCACATTTTTTTGATATTGACGAGGTTGCCGATTTGTCTAATACTTTGTCACATATGTTACCAAAAGCGGACTATTTTTCTTCTGCCGTTGGAAAAATGGGGATTAGCAACAATACACTGGTGCTGATTTACGATAATAATCATTTTTTTGCTGCGGCCAGAGTCTGGTGGATGTTTCGGGTGTTTGGTCATAATCACGTCCACATTATTGATGGCGGTCAAACACGCTGGAGGCAATTAAATTACCCCATGAGTTCTGAACAGCCCACTTCAATAACAAAAAAATTTAAGGCACAATATTGTTCGGAACTGGTTTTTAACTTAAAGCAAATGAAATTTGTACTGACCAATAAATCACGGCAAATTATAGATGCCCGGTCTACTGATAGTTATTTAGGGCAACGAAGATTAGCAGAAACCACACTTCAACCCGGCCATATCCCCGGCAGTATTAATATCCCTTATGCCCATTTAATGGACAGTACCCAAAAAACTTTATTTTCAGATCAAACATTACAATCACTTTTTGAGCACGCCCATATTAATCTTTCTAACCCTATAGTCACGACTTGTGGTTCTGGCGTTTCTGCTGCGGTACTAGCGCTGGCTTTATACCAGAGTGGTTGCAAGGATATACCTGTTTATGATGGCTCTTGGGCTGAATGGGGAAGACAAGTAGATACACCGAAACACACTAAAAAATTGCATGAAAGATAATTAATGTTTTTAAAAACGTAGCCGTGATAACGTCTTGTTATTAAGGAAACAAGCGCGTCAATTAGCTGACAGGCAATGTTGTTCTACCTACCACCATTTGGACAATTAGGGGCTATATTCTGATTTTAAAGAATTCTGTGAGTAAAATTCTGTCCAGTAAATACCGGGAGTATTTGATTGCCAGATTTGTCCATTAATTTTACGCTCTTGTGGAGTTGTAAATCGGTATTGATAAATCAATGCCCTTACGTAATTGGGCGGGGTTGTTGGGAACGGATTACCAGCCAATAGTGCCGTGACCTGCGGTGATCCTTCCTTTATTCGCTTTATAAATGAAATAAACCAACCGTGAGTTGGACTTTTGTCGAGCGCTTGAAACCACATCAGCCAATCGAGCCTTGGCTGATGTGGAACTACCCAAGTTAATGCTTTCTCAACATTTCCCGGTTTGTATTTAAAATGGTATGGAAACCATATATTTCCATCATTAGAACCTTCAATAATAATTTCTCGACGAATTGTAGTCATAACCGCAAACGGGCCGTAATTATTAATGATAGATAAATGTTTTACCGTTTGCTGTAGCATGGCCAAGGGTTGTAGCACTTGTTTTCTGGTGCTTGCCTGCCAGACATCAGTTGCACACACCATTAAGACAACAGCTGTAAAAAAAACTGCGATTATATGAGCCTTTGGCCCAGGGAAGCGACTGCGGAGATAAATATTCTTAACCATATTTTTGGATAAAAATGACGTAACATCACGGTCATTGAAAAGGAATAAACATAAAATAATTACTAAAAAATTAAAAAAACCATAGTTACCTGTCAATATAATAAACAGTTGTAAAATGACAAAACATAAAGCTACTAATGACCTGAACTTACCCGGTATAAGCATTAAAACCGGCACAATAAGTTCAATAAAAAACACCCCTAGTACTGACAGTTTATGAAACCATTGCGGTAAATGATGTGCATACCACGCGAAAGAGCTAGGAAGTGGTTGTGTTTGGTAATAATAATTTAATGCTGTTAACCCGGACCAATTAGGATCGCCACTCGCCAGTTTCACTACACCTGACATAAACATAAACCGCGCCAAAAGAAATCGGTATAAAAAGACAATCCATCCAGAACCCCAAATCAAAAAAATTGCCAAAAAACCGACTTCCAATAGTAACCCATCCCATTGGAAAGCAGTAAAATCCTGACCTGCAAAAGCAATAGACAAATACAAGATATAACAGACAAACAAGGATACAGAGCTGGCCCTATCAATAAC
>DTSI01000101.1:1634-9124 GCA_012965425.1 Methylococcaceae bacterium | reverse complement strand
ATCAGGGCTCTCGTGAAGAACTTCTGGAAATATGCCAACTCGACTGCAAGGGAATTCAAACAGCTATCGAGAAATTTACAATCTAACTAATGACAGGTTACACCATTAATTCTCATGATTTAACTGCAATTTATAGACCAGATTTTTTAAAGGAAATTCTACGTAGGATTTAACCATGTTAAGTAATCACTGACCCCTTCTTCTACACTCATAAATTGATGACTGCAACCTGATGCCCTTAAGTTCTCAAGATTGGCTTCCGTAAAACTTTGATAACAACCGACTAGGTGCTCAGGAAAAGGCACATAGGTTAACGCTCCCCTACCATGAAAATTGATGACAGCCCGAGCCACGTCATTAAACGTTTGACTACGGCCTGTTCCGACATTAAATATCCCACTTTTATCCGGATTATCCAGAAACCATAAGTTCACAGCGACGACATCATTGATATAGATAAAATCACGCCGTTGCTCACCGTCGTCATAACCGTCACACCCTTTAAACAAGCGTATTGACCCACCATCAAGCAACTGATTATTTAAGTGATAAGCAACACTCGCCATACTGTCTTTATGACTCTCTCTGGGGCCATAAACATTAAAATACCGCAACCCAACAACTTGGGTCGTTAATTTATCCTGTTGGCGTCGAATATACTGGTCAAATAAATATTTAGAATAACCGTATACATTTAAAGGTGACTCAAAACTTGGGTCTTCTTTAAAGTCCCTAATATCACCGTAAACGGCTGCACTTGATGCATAAATAAAAGGAATTTGTTGGCGCTCACAGAAGTTGAGCAGGATCTGGCTATACTGGTAATTATTAGCCATCATGTAGCGACCATCCCACTCCGTTGTCGCGGAACAGGCGCCCTCATGAAATACAGCGGTTATCGGTATATTATCAAAGCCACCCTTCTTAATTTTCTCCAGAAAGACATCTTTATCAATATAATCAGCAATACCACAATCGACAAGATTCTTGTATTTAACACCCAAGGTTAAATTATCTACAACAAGAATCTCATCAAAACCACGCTGGTTTAACCCGTAGATTATATTGCTACCAATAAAACCAGCACCGCCTGTAACAATGATCACTGTAACTAATTATTCTGCAACCACCTTAACTTCAACATTAATAGTAACGTCAGAATGAAAACTAATATCAATGTTGTAATCACCAAGATGACGAATAACACCATCCGGTAAACGTACTTCATGCTTCAATACTTCAACGCCTGCTGCAGTAATAGCATTGGCAATATCTTGTGTTCCCACCGAGCCAAATAATCGACCTTCTTCACCCGCTTTCTGGGTAATCACAATCTCCAGTAATGAGATCTTCTCAGCACGTGCTTGTTCAACCGCTAATTTATCGGCCTCTTTTTTCTCAAGTTCAGCACGACGCTGCTCAAATTCAGCAATTTTTGCTTTCGTAGCAGCAACGGCTTTACCCTGAGGAATTAAATAATTACGCCCATAACCCGACTTGATTGAAACACGGTCGCCTAAAGTCCCTAAATTAGCAATTTTTTCCAGAAGAATAACTTCCATTTTCTTAACCTCTCAACTTGACTCTATGACCCATAGAGATAAAAAACCAATGTTATTAGCCATTGGCTTGATTTAAAATTTTCTCTCTCATATTTAACCAGCTGTCACTCAAACCCGTGATTGCTACTGGTAAAAAAACAAGAGGCGTTATAAAACTAAACATGAACATAAAACCGTAAAAAAGGGATACCATCGTACGAGAATTACTTTTGGCCGTCAGCAAGACGTGAAGAATAGCCATCCCAATGAACGTATACAAAACAAACAATGGCACGATCATATTCCAAGCTATCTCTGCAACTTTTGCCTCGGCAAGTAAGCCACAAGAAACAATAACAATTAGGGTATTAGCGATGCGCTTATTGGTTTTTAATGCCAGAAACTCCTGTTTAAAACCTTCTCGGTAATACAGCATTGCCTGACACCATCTTGCCAAAATAATACTTAACAAAACCCCTGAAATATAACCCGCCGCCACCATACCTGTCATGTAATGACTAAACTGCTCAATTGAAATAGCTTGATTGTTCGTCTCAGATAACATTGGCTCGATGAGGTTATTCAGCATAACCTCCCAAAATAAAGCGGGGTCTGGCATTAATAGATAAAAACCAATAACCGACACCACGCCCAATAACACCGCTGTTTCAATGGCCCGAGCTAAGTTATGAGTAACAAAAAGAACCACCGATATGAACCAAACCGGCAACCATATCAATAACCCATAACCAAAAACAAACAAAAAATTGTCTACCAAAAAAATACTGAAAACCGCACCAATCAGCGCCGCTATCAGTAATACAATTAACCCTTCCAGGATCCCTTTCCGCAACGTCACGGGCGGAAATAACAAAGACAATAATGCAAAAGTCGTTGCAATTAATACCGCTTGCATACGCCCTTTCATCATATATTCAGCTAAAAAATACACTAAACCGTCTCCCTTTTAAACGTAATCGTTACTTATTTATGTGCATCACAGTAAGGAATCAAGGCAATAAAACGCGCCCGTTTAACGGCGATCGCTAATTGACGTTGATATTTAGCCGCTGTTCCGGTGATACGACTTGGAACTATTTTTCCTGTCTCGGTAATATAGTCACCCAACAAATCCAAATCTTTATAGTCGATTACCACATTTTCTTCTGATGAAAAACGACAAAATCTTTTGCGTTTCATCTGCCGTGAATTATTACCCCTTGGTTTATTATTTTTAGCTCTCATTCTTTTTGTCCTGTGCTTCTTGATCAACAGCTTCTTTGGTTTCTTCAGCTTTAACTGGAGCACTCGCTTCTGCACTCACAGTTGTTCGCGAAGTTTCTTTCTTCTCTTCTTCTATTGAACTTGCAATAGGTGAAGGCTCAGTAATAGCAGAATCTTTTACCAAGGTTAGACTTCTTAAAATAGCATCATTAAAGCGAAAACCACTTTCTAATTCTTCAAGTGTAGCTTTATCGCACTCAATATTCATCAGCACATAATGTGCTTTGTGAGTTTTATTAATAGGGTATGCCAAGTGACGTCGTCCCCAATCTTCTAAACGATGAACTTTTCCTGAAGCAACTTCTATTGTAGCTGTATAGCGTGATACCATTGCCGACACTTGACCACTTTGGTCGGGGTGTACTAAAAAGACAATTTCATAATGTCGCATTATTTCTCCTTTCGGTTATGAGCCCCTCATCAATGAAAGACAATGGAGCAAGGTGATAAAAGTAAAACGATCTATTGTACTATAAATATGAGCAACGCCACAACAATTCCCCCTTTGCCGCTACTTTACTCATCCTGTATCCGGTTTTATTGAAAAACCAGCCGTTTAAATCAACAAAATTTTCATAACGTCCGCTTTTTCCTCAAATCGCTTTATTTGTTTATGCCCTTACCGCGCCCTCTCTTGAGTAATTTAAATTTTTTTCAGCAATAAACTTGACAAAAACTGCTGATCATAGAAACTAGCCTACAACTTAACTTTTCTAGATCACTTCCTTGAACGACATACCGCTGAGTTATCTCTTTTCACTGCTTTTTGCCTTAATCATTTTCTCCGCTTTCTTTTCAGGCTCTGAAACAGCCCTGATGGCCATAAATCGTTACCGCCTCCGCCATTTAGCTAAAAAAAATCATCCCGGCGCGGTACGTACACAAAAATTACTGAACCGCCCTGACCGCCTGATCGGTTTAATTCTACTCGGCAATAATTTTGTAAATATCTTAGCCTCTTCTGTTGCAACCCTTATTGCCCTTCGGCTTTATGGTGAATCTGGCCTTGCCTTTGCAACACTCTTATTAACCGCCATCATTTTAATTTTTGCAGAAGTAACACCCAAAACATTCGCAACTATAAAACCACAATCACTTGCCTTTTTTGCTGCTTGGATTTACACCCCCTTACTCAAGCTGTTTTACCCCTTAGTCTGGGTCATTAATTTGATTGCAAATTCATTACTGCGAATATTCGGTATCAAAAACAATCCAAATAGCGAGACACAATTAGACACAGAAGAATTAAAAAGTATTGTTGCCGATGCGGATACGGCCATGCCTGAACGTTATAAAAAAATGCTTTTAGGTATTCTGGACCTAGAATCAGCAACCGTTGAAGATATCATGACCCCTAGAAATGAAATTAACGGCATTAATTTAGAAGACCCCATTGAGGCCATCATTCAACAAATAAAAACCTCACCCAGTTCAAGACTCCCCGTTTATAAAAAAAGTATCGATAAAGTTATTGGCATCATTCAATTAAGAACCATCATCATTCATTTGTACAGCCCTGATTTTTGTCATAAAACAATTAGCAAAAATATTAGTAAACCTTATTTTATTCCCAATACCACACCGCTTCACACCCAAATCCATAATTTCAAAAATGAACAGTTAGAACTCGCACTGGTTGTCGATGAATATGGTGATGTTCAAGGACTCGTAACCCAATATGATTTACTCCATGAATTAATCAGCGAAATTACTGCCGAGCCGATGGAAGTTGTCCTTAACAAAGATGGTAGCCGTCAAGTTGATGGCTCCATTACCATCCGCGAGTTAAATCGTATCACTGCATGGTCACTCCCAACTGAAGGACCTAAAACCCTCAACGGGCTCATTATTGAGTTTATGGAAACTATTCCAGAACCAGGCACCAGTTTACGCTTACACGGCCATACCATCGAGATAATCAAACGTGATGGCAATCTGATCACCCAAGTCAAATTCCTCCCTAAAAACTAATCGTCTGATAACACTGCTAACGCTTCTGAAAGCGTAGAAACAAGAACCACATCAATAGTGGAATCTAGAACCTTAGGTGCGTTTGCACGTGGGATAATAGCCTTATTAAATCCTTGCTTACTCGCCTCGCGGAGTCGCTCTTCACCGTTTTGTACCGGCCTGATCTCCCCCGCCAACCCAATCTCCCCAAATGCCACCCAGGTCTTGGAGATAGGTTTAGCCCGAAAGCTTGATAAAATGGCCATTAAAACAGCTAAATCACCGGCCGTCTCAGTGATTCGAACACCTCCAACCACATTAACAAAAACATCTTGATTTACCATAGAAACACCGCCGTGGCGATGCAATACGGCTAACAACATTGCCAGTCTATTTTGTTCCATCCCCAAAGCAACCCGGCGCGGATTACCGGCATGGCTTTCATCCACTAAAGCTTGAACCTCAACAAGCATGGGACGACTGCCTTCTCGCGTAACCGTCACGACGCTACCCGAAACCTCGCTCTCATGCCGTGATAAAAAAATAGCCGATGGATTTTTAACTTCTTGCAAGCCGGTTTCAGTCATTACAAAAACACCGAGTTCATTAACCGCACCAAAACGATTTTTAATCGCCCGAATGATTCGATGTCGACTCCCGGAATCACCTTCAAAATACAACACACTATCAACCATATGCTCAAGTACCCGAGGTCCAGCTAATGCACCGTCTTTAGTAACATGTCCAACTAGAAAAATGGTTGTTTGCGTTTGCTTAGCAAAGCGCACTAATTGTGCTGCACATTCTCGCACTTGCCCCACCGCACCGGGTGCCGATTGTAATTGATCGGTATAAACAGTTTGTATGGAATCAATCACTATCACCTTGGGCTGTATCTCTTGAACAATTGAAAAAATCCGGGTCAACGCTGTTTCAGACAGTACCCATAACGGATCACTATTAAGACACAACCGCTTAGAGCGCAAACTCAATTGCTGAATAGACTCCTCACCCGTTATATACAAAGTCTTTAATTGCTGACTTAATGCGACCATCGCTTGCAATAACAAGGTTGACTTCCCTATGCCGGGGTCCCCGCCAATCAAAACGGCAGAACCCGGCACAATGCCGCCTCCTAACACACGGTCCAGTTCATTAAGTCCGCTCGAAAAGCGGGAAACTTCATCGCCACTGACTTCAGCGAGGCTGACAACACCTTGCTGCCCAGCACTGCCTGCAAAACCTACAAACCGACTTGCCGTAGGTAGCGCCTCATCAATCACCTCGACCAACGTATTCCATTGCTCACACCCTGCGCACTGACCGGCCCATTTAGAACAACGGAAACCACATGCCGTACATTGAAAAATAACTTTTTGTTTAGCCATATTAAATAATAAAAATACCGTCAACTAACATGAGCTATCGCCATTATTTAAGAACTGTACCCGCTGGGTAATACCACATAACAAAGTGTAAGGAATGGTATTTGCGTATTCTGCAATTTCCTCCACCAGTAACGACTCAACACCCCATAAGGTAACTGGGTCGCCAACCACAGCCTCGGGACAATCAGCTAAATCAACCGTCAACATATCCATAGAAACACGGCCAATTAACGGTACTCGGGTCTTATTAACCAAAACCGGTGTTCCTGACGGCGCATGACGCGGATAACCATCGCCATAACCGACGGCGACCACGCCCATTAAGGTTGCTTTCTCACACTGCCACTGCCCGCCATAGCCAATAGCCTCGCCTTGTTGAACACTTTTCACCGCTATTAAACGTGAATAAAAACCCATTACGGGTTTAAGATTAAAAGCGCATGAATCCTTACCCAAAAAAGGCGATACGCCAAATAACATACATCCGGGTCGCACCCAATCCGCATAAGAAGCCTTCCAAGCCAAAATACCGGCTGAATTTGCAATACTTTTTTCACCGCTCAGTCCATTCACCGAGGTATTAAATTGATTAATTTGCTGAGTTGTCATCATATCGTCAATCAAGTCAGCTTTGGCTAAATGGGTCATCAATACAATAGCTGGCTTAACCACCGGACAATTAACTAAGTGATGGTAGGCCCGGTGGAAGTCACAAGCGCGGAACCCTAATCGATTCATACCGGTATCTAATTTCAACCAGACGGTAATGGCTCTAACCTGAGAACAACGTTCTAACCATGCGAGTTGCTCGGTATTGTGAATAACCGCTTCAAACCCGTATTCAACCAGAACATTTAATTCTTCAACCGAACTAAACCCTTCTAACACCACGATACGCTGGGTTATTCCTTCTTTCTTCAATTCAATCGCTTCGTGAACCCGTGCAACGGCCAATGCATCGGCCGCGTCTAACGCCTTGGCCACGGTTATTAACCCATGACCATAAGCATTGGCCTTAATCACGGCCAAAACACGAACCCCTCCGCTATACTCTCTAACTCTTGTTAAATTATGACGCAGCGCGGCTAAATCCAAAACCCCGTAGGCTACCGGGGTCATTCATACCCCTCATTGTCATACTGGTACCCCGTATAATTTTCAAACCGGGTATATTGCCCCAAAAACGTTAACCGAGAAGTCCCAATCGGACCATTACGCTGCTTACCAATAATAATTTCCGCCATCCCTTTATCAGGACTGTCTTCATTGTAGACTTCATCGCGGTAAATAAAGACAATCACATCCGCATCTTGCTCAATACTACCCG
>DTSI01000101.1:0-1578 GCA_012965425.1 Methylococcaceae bacterium | reverse complement strand
ATTTCGATTTAACTGCGACAATGCAACCACCGGCACATTTAATTCTTTTGCCAACGCCTTCAAATTACGTGAAATATCTGAAATTTGTTGGACTCGATTTTCACCGCTTGACGGTGACTGCATCAATTGTAAATAATCAAGAACGATTAATCCTAATTGACCGTGTTCCCGCATTAACCTCCGTGAACGTGAGCGCACTTCTGTCGGCGTCAAAGCGGGCGTATCATCAATAAACAATTGTGTTTCCGCCAATAAATTAATGGCCGAGGTCATTCTCGGCCATTCATCATCATCTAACTTACCCGTCCGCACTTTATGCTGATCAATTCGACCTAAAGAAGACATCATCCGCATCGCTAACTGATCTCCCGGCATTTCCATACTAAAAACAGCAACGGGTTTTTTGGCCTTAATGGCAACATTTTCTGCCAAATTCATAGCAAAGGTTGTCTTACCCATGGAAGGTCTGCCGGCAACAATAATCAGATCAGAGGCTTGCAGTCCCGATGTCATTTCATCAAAATCGGTAAATCCGGTGCTGACTCCAGTCATAGGATTATCTTGTTCATAAAGACTTTCTATCTTATCAACCGCTTTTGCCAGTAACGAGCGCACTGGAATAAAGCCACTTTTTCCTCGCTGCTGTTGCTCAGCGATTTCAAAAACCTGGCGTTCAGCATTTTCTAATAACTGTGAAGTTTCCTGACCCTCCGTATTAAATGCAGAGCCAGAAATAGTAGTCCCGACATGAATTAATTGCCGAAGTACAGAACGATCCCGAACGATCTTCGCATACGAGTCTATATTAGCTGCCGTGGGTGTATCCTTGGCCAGCATACCAACATAAGCCAAACCACCAACCGTATCGATTTCACCCATAGTTTCCAACATTTCTGAAACCGTCACCACATCAAAAGGGTCCATCTTCGCGGCTAATTGACTAATCGCCCTAAAGATATACCGGTGTTCTTTGCGGTAAAAATCTTCCTCGGACACCTTCTCCGCAACCTTATCCCAACCTTCGTTATCAAGCATCAAGCCCCCCAACACAGCTTGTTCGGCTTGAATTGAATTTGGGGGTACTTTTAATGATTCAACAACGGATTCATTTTTAAATAGATTTTTATCAGCCATAATTTATTCTTAATAAAGTCGATTGAAAATTATACCAAGATCATTATCTCTGAAGTCATTTGATTTTAAATGTTGAATCATACAACATTGCTCCTAACAGACTCATTACCAAAATGCCGGCACCTTAATTTTTTCAAACTAAAAACCAACGGGGCTTAAAAATATTCACACTAATTTATCTAGTATTTGTCCTTAAAAAACATTAATTACCCCTTTCATTGTGAAACCCACCGGTTAAATTATGCCACGCTCACCTGAACCTATTCTTTTTAAACTCACTCAAATTTGATAATCGTTTTATTAACGAATTACCCAACGACCCAGAATTCAGTAATTTCACCCGACAAGTCACACTGGCTAGCAACCCGAAGCTCACAGAACATGAACGCCAACGGGTTATTAAAGTGGCAAACAAGCCTGAATATGCTGCGTTATCTCCCAGTA
>DTSI01000100.1 GCA_012965425.1 Methylococcaceae bacterium | reverse complement strand
AGCTCGTTTTTTCTGTGATTAGTGCATTTTCTTTACAACAAGGCGCATGGTTTTGGCCAGCAGATAACTGGAATGATCCTCTCGGTATATTAATTTTAATTGCGCCATTTATTGCTTTTCCTATTTTTATTTATTTTGGTCTTTATCGCTCTATCGTTCGATATATTGAGGCCCGTGCAGCTTCATCTGTTGGTTTAGCCGTATCACTTTATGCGTTTATTTGGGGTTTGGTGGTTTTTCTGACCGGTATTGAAGGCATTTCTATTGCGGTTATGTTGATAAATTGGTTGGTGGCACTATTGGTTATTGGCGGATCTAGATTGTTTGCTCGTGGACTCTTAAACAGTCATAAATTAAAAATAAATCAAAATGTCAGGCCTTTGTCACGAGTGATGATTTTTGGCGCTGGAGAGGCGGGTCGGCAGTTAGCACATGCTTTGTGGTTTAGTGAAGAGTTTCATCTTTGTGGTTTTGTTGATGACAATAAAAAATTACAAGGTTTGGAATTAATGGGTGTGCCCATTCTTGCAATGGCTAAATTAGCTAAATTTGTTGATCAGCAGCAGGTTTCTGAAATATTATTGGCTATACCTTCGGCCTCGAGGAATGAGCGAAATGAAATTATACGGCGATTACAGCATGTAAGAGTTCGTATTAGAACCTTGCCAGGATTAAGTGTTTTGGTAAGAGATCAAGTTGGGATTGCTGACTTACATGAGTTGGAAATTGAGGACTTGCTGGTGCGGGAGTTAGCGGTACCTGATGAAAGTTTATTGCAAAAACAAGTTCGGGGGAGTGTCGTTTTAGTGACTGGCGCCGGCGGTAGTATTGGTAGTGAACTTTGTAGTCAGATACTGAAGCGCGCACCTAAAATTTTGCTGATATTAGAATTAAATGAATTTGCTTTGTATTCCGTTCAACGTGAATTATTTAGTCAATTAAAATGTGAAGTTGACAACGAGAATGACTCCAGTATTTCTGTTCGCTTACTACCACGTATTATTCCGCTATTAGGTTCGGTTCAGGATGAAGGGCGATTGAATATACTGGTTCAAGCTTGGAAGCCCCAAGTAATTTTTCATGCGGCGGCTTATAAGCATGTACCGATCGTTGAACACAACCCAGCAGAAGGTCTAAAGAATAACGTATTTGGGACCTTGGCTGTAGCCAAGGTGGCTATTAACCATGAGGTCCCTAACTTTATCTTGGTGAGTACAGATAAAGCAGTACACCCAACTAATATCATGGGGGCGAGTAAACGTTTGTCTGAGATGATTTTGCAAGCACTGGCCGCGGAGCATAGTATAACTTTTAAATCGATGGATAGCTCTGTAACGACTATACGGAGAACACACCTATCCATGGTTAGGTTTGGTAATGTTTTAAATTCATCAGGATCAGTAATACCTTTATTCAGGAAACAAATTAATGAAGGTGGCCCAGTAACGTTAACGCATAAAGAAGTAACACGTTATTTTATGACTATTCCTGAGGCGGCACAATTAGTGATGCAAGCCGGTGCAATGTCTGGCAAAGAGGATGGTGCAGAAGTCTTTGTTCTGGATATGGGTGGGGCTGTAAAGATTCTTGATTTAGCTCGACGAATGATAGAAATGTCAGGATTTAGAATAAAAGATATGGATTGCCCTAACGGTGACATTGCTATAGAGGTGACAGGTTTGCGTCCGGGTGAAAAGTTATTTGAAGAATTATTGATGGGTGACAATGTTCAGTTAACAGAGCACCCTAGAATTATCAAGGCACATGAAGAATTTATTGAATGGAAATATTTAGAGACTTATCTGGATGCTCTTCGCCTTACTATTGAGAGAAATGATATTGAGGGAATGCAACTTATATTGCAAAAAATAGTGAAGGGCTACCGACCTCATGCGGAGGTCATGGACTGGGTTGATATGGAAAGAACCAGGTATATACCCAGCAAACAAAAAAAATGATCGGTTTTTCTCTCACTGTTCGTTGATCATAGCGCCGTATTTCAGAGTAGTGGGGCGTTTAATTGCAAAACTTACGCGCGCTATGCTAAGCATTTGTTGTTGCATAAATAGTATCAGGGAACTGGGAAAAACTGTTTACTAAATCAGTTTTATTTTGAATAGTGCGCATAGCCGATAAAATAATCCTTTTCACTTCATCTTTACTTTGAATAGAGTGCTTGTCATGTGCAGTGTTTTTTTAGATAACAATACGCAAAAAATTGTTAAAGCTTTATTTACATGACCTCAGTGGGTATGTGAAAGTTGATAATAAACTGAGTCGCCCTGATTTTTGCAGACATATCCAAGCGTTACAAGGTCACTCTGACGGCGGGGTTTATGGGTGGAAAACGGTATGGCGAAGAATTTAAGATCGAAGCAGTCAGGCAAATCACGGAGCGTAATGATCCAATTGGGCCGGTATCAAAACGACTTGGAGTCACCACCAAGAGTTTATATACTTGGGTTAAACGATATCGTGATGGGCCCTCACAACATTCTCAAATAACAGAACAACAAAGAGAAATCAGAGGCTTAACGGCTCAACTAAAACGAACTGAAGAAGAATGAGATATTTTAAAAAGGCCGCCGCATATTTGGCCAGAGAGTCCGAGTGAGATATGTATTTATAAAGGCTCATCAAACAGCATACTATTCGTTTGTTGTGTCAAGCAGCTCATGTGTACCGTAGTGGTTATGATGCGTGGCTTCAACAATCTCAATCTTTAAGAGCAAAAGAAGATAAACGATTGCTAGGGTTTATTAAGCAATCATGGTCGGCAAGTGGCTGTGTTTATGGCTATCGAAAAGTACATTATGATTTACGGGAATTAGGTGAGTGGTGTTAAACGATTAATGAAGCAATATAAATTAAAGGCTCAGGTTGGCTATACCTTGAGTAGTATTAGATTTATTTTCACGACAGACTATTGATTGGTCAATGCAGTCACGCATAGAAGCATAACTTAGTTATGAAGGCATTATTAATGGCGGCGTGGAAACGAAAGCCTAATAATGAGGGGGTAGTTTATTCAGATCAAGGCAGTCAGTATACTAGCTCTGAATGGCAAGACTTTTTTAGAGGTCAATAACCTTAAAAGCAGTATGAGTCGTCGAGGAAATTGCTAGGATAACGCCGTTGCAGAGAGTTTCTTGCAATTATTAAAACGCGAACGAATCAAGCGAAAGATAGATGCAACCAGAGATCTAGCACGACAAGATATATTTGATTATATCGAGATGTTTTACAATCTAATTTGTAAACATGGCAGTAATGATATGCGGGCACCCATTGAATATCAGAAAAGATATTTTATGAAGCTTGGGCTGGTCTAGCAAATTCAGGGCGATTCAAACCGTGCTTAGAAAACAGGTTTTTTTAGGGCTTCTGGGTGTGAACAGCTAAGGTGTTTTATTTTAACGAGCGGTAAAAAAAGTTATTTTTATGTTTTTTAAATTAACGGTTTATGGGCAATCGTTGCCCGCGGCAGTCACGGCGGCCTGTTTGTCCGATAACGGTAATCAGGTCTTATGGGTTATCGAGGGCTTTGAGGATGGCGGTGACGATTTAGTGTCGGTTTGCCCTTGGCTAGAAGCAGAGCCTGGGTTAGTGGCACTGGTGAATACTAATATTTTTTCGGGCCGGTTACTGGTTACGGGCGACATTGACAAAGGGGTCACAAACGGTTCGTTGCAATATTTGGTCTTGAATGCTAATGAATATCCTTTAGCTGAGAAAATAGCCACCGCTTTGGGCGACTTGATGGTTGAAAATAAAACCCTGGTGAATCGGTCAATCTTCCCAGTTGGCAGTTCTGAATTATTACAAACTAAGGTATTAACTCTACTACAAGAGAGAGGCGCTAATCATCACTGCGCTTTGGTAGTAGAGCCTGATTTTCGAGTAGAAGGGCGGTTAATTGCCGACTTTACCCGGCCTGATCGGATTATTTTAGGCAGTACTGATCTAGTTGCCATTGTCCAGTTACGTGATTTGTACAGTCCTTTTAATCGGCAACGCGATGTGGTGATGGTCATGTCGCCGCGATCAGCCGAACTCACTAAATATAGTGTTAATGCCATGCTGGCCACACGCATTAGTTTTATGAACGAGGTCGCTGAAGTGGCGGAATACTTTGGCGCCGATATTGAAGAGGTGCGTTTAGGAATGGGGTCAGATTCTCGCATCGGCTATGAATACCTCTACCCCGGTACCGGGTTTGGGGGCCCAAATTTTGCCGATGATGTAGCGACTTTTTCCAAGACGGTTCAAGAGGTAGGCTGTGAGGGGCGGCTGTTAGAGTCGGTGCTGGATATTAATACCAGTCAACGGGAAGTTCTTTTCAGAAAAGCCTGGCGTCATTTTGAAATGAACTTGAAAGGGCGTACCTTTGCGGTTTGGGGGCTGTCTTATAAACCTAATTCGGAAGGGATTAGAAATGCCCCCAGTATTCACCTGATTACCTTGTTATTAGACCAAGGCTGTGCGGTTCAGGTGTTTGACCCCGCTGCAATGACGAAAGCCAAAGAATACTTTGGGGAGCGTGATGGCTTAGACTTTTGTGAAAACCCAGAGGCCTGTCTTAAAGGGGCGGATGCCTTGGTCGTGATGACCGAATGGAAAACCTTTTGGACCCCGAATTTTGATTTAATCAAGGCTGAGCTCAAACAACCGGTGATATTCGATGGCCGAAATTTATACGATCCGGCATTGATGGAACGCTTAGGCATTACCTATTACGGAATTGGCCGCGGCGCCCCGGTCCCGTAATAGTTTCTTTTAAAATCAATTAACGATTGTATAAAGTGGTCTATCTTAAAAGGTAAGAGATTAAAAAAGCACAGTAACAATGAGGCAGCGCGTGGATAAAATAAAGAATGAGTCAATGATTAGCATTGCAGCGGTCATGGAAAAAAGCGGTGTTAATTTTGGTACCAGCGGTGTTCGGGGGCGGGTGGTAGATCTGAGCGATGAAGTCTGTTGGGTTTATGCGGCCGGCTTTATCAAGTACTTACAGGAAACAAGGCAATTACAACCCAGCGCTGCCCTAGGCATTGCCGGCGATTACCGTACCAGTACGGATCGGATTATGGGGGTATTATCACAGGCGATTGTCGATCAAGGTTATCAGCCTATAAACTTAGGTAAAATTCCCTCACCGGCACTCGCACTGTATGGGCTGAAACAAGGTATCCCGACGATGATGGTGACCGGTAGCCATATTCCGGAAGACCGCAATGGGATAAAGTTTAATACCGTAACCGGTGAAATTCTAAAACCCGATGAGCAAGGGATCAGAGCGCAGCTTATAACCATTCCAACCGGAAAATTTACCCCTGAAGGTGCACTGGTACAAGAGTCGACGATACCGACCATTAGTGGGGCGGCACAGGCTGAGTATGTAAAACGCTATCTTAACTTTTTCCCTCAAAATGCTTTGAGCGATTTATCTATTGGTTTGTATGAACACTCATCGGTCTCACGAGAATGCCTGTATGAAATTTTAACCGGGTTGGGGGCGAAAGTGATGCGCCTTGGCCGAAGTGATGCGTTTATTTCGGTTGATACCGAAGCGATTCGCCCAGAAGATATCGCATTAGCGGCTCAGTGGTCAGTTGAGCATCATTTTGACTGTATTATTTCCACCGATGGGGATGGTGACCGGCCCTTGCTGAGCGATGAAAAAGGCGTTTGGCTCCGAGGGGATGTGGCAGGGATTTTATGTGCTATGTATCTAGAGGCTGATGCGGTCATCACGCCGGTGAATGGAAATTCAGCATTGGAGTTGTCGGGTCTGTTTAGTCACACCCAAAGAACACAAATCGGCTCACCCTTTGTCATAGCCGGCATGATGGAGGCCGAGCGTGACTATAATAGGGTTATTGGTTATGAGGCCAATGGCGGTGTCTTAGTCGGTTCTGAAATCACCAAAGGCGGGCGAAAATTAGCTGCTTTGCCCACGCGTGATGCGGCGATTGTGCCACTAGCGATTTTAATGCTGGCCAAAGAGCGGGGAGTCACGATTAGCGCGCTGCTTAAAACCTTGCCGAAGCGCTATACCGTGAGTAATCGTTTAAAAAACTTTCCAACCGACTTGAGCCAAGCCATTTTGAGCCCATTGTTGGACTTGCCGCTTGGTGAGGCGCTTAAAGCAGGTGAAAAATTAGTCGGGGAACTCGCTGGGTGCCCGGTAGCACTTAATAGCACTGATGGCCTGCGCTTAACGTTCGAGTCCGGCGATATTATTCATTTTCGTCCCTCGGGTAATGCACCGGAACTGCGTTGTTATACCGAATCAGCTTCTGAGACCAGGGCTGTTGCATTAAACGCTGCGTGTATACAGCTAATGGAAACTTGGCGTTTGGTTTAGGTATTTAGTTGTGGTTATTAAGAGCGATATCGCCACACGAAGGCTTTATGCCACCGATGCCTCTGTTTATCAAGAGTTGCCAGTGTCAGTGGCATTTCCAGAAAATAGCGATGATTGTATTGCGCTTGTTAACGTAGCATCTAAAAATAAAACACCGCTGATCTTTAGAGCAGCGGGTACCAGTATTGCCGGGCAATGTGTGGGCGGCGGGCAAGTGGTCGATGTTTCACGGTTTATGACGGGTATTTTAGGGGAGCCATCGGGAAACCAAATTCGCGTACAACCGGGCGTTATTCACAGCGATTTAGACTTGTTTTTAAAACCGTTTAATCTCAAGTTTGCCCCGGAAATTTCGACCTCTAACCGCTGTATGATTGGCGGCATGATCGGCAATAATGCCGCCGGTAGTCATTCGGTGATTTACGGGACCACACGGGAACATGTGGTCGCCATCGAGGCGCTACTAACCGATGGCACGGTGGTCGAATTTGGGCCGCTGACTGATGAGCAATTAAAAGCTAAATGTACGTTGCCTACACTGGAGGGAGAGATTTATCGAACCGTTACCGGACTTATTAAGCAACACCGGCCAGAAATTCTAAAGCGCTATCCCAAGCCTGAAATTATTCGCCGCAATACCGGCTACCCGCTGGATGTTTTAGCCGGTAGCCATCCCTTTAATAAAAAAGGTCAACCGTTTAATTTAGCGCCTTTTTTATGCGGCACCGAAGGCACGCTGGCCTTAACGCTATCGGCCACGCTTAACCTGGTTAAAATCCCCAAAGCCAAAGGGCTTACCTGTATTCATTTTACATCGCTTCATGAGGCGATGGTGGCAACACCGCTGATTTTAAAGCACCAGCCGGCGGCGATTGAGCTCATGGATAGGAGGTTGTTAGCTTTAACGCAAGACCATATTGTGCATCGCCGAAATAGGCAGTGGATTGAAGGCATGCCAGAAGCGGTTTTGGCGGTTGAATTTTTCGGACCTTCTGATTTAGAAATTCATGAAAAAATAAAAACACTCACGGCCAGTCTTAAAACTCAAAAATTAGGCTATGCCTACCCCGTTATCTCAACGGCTGATGCTACTAACGTCTGGGCTATTCGAAAGGCCGGATTAGGCTTGTTGATGGGTGTTAACCAGCAAAAAAAACCGGTTGCTGTGATAGAAGATAGTGCCGTTGCGCCGAGTGATTTACTCAGCTATACCCAAGCCATTAGTAAAATTATGGCGCGCGAAAAGATTAACTGTGTCTACTACGGACATGCCTCGGTGGGGTTGCTGCATTTGCGCCCCGAATTAGATTTAGCAAAAGCTGAAGATCGCCTGTTGTTTACTGCCGTGGCAGAAGAAGTCGCTGATTTAGTGAAGCGTTTTAACGGTTCTTTATCTGGCGAGCATGGCGATGGGCGTCTTCGAGGGCCTTTCTTAAAAAAGATGGTTGGGGCTGAACTTTACAACTGCCATGTGGAAATCAAAAAAACCTTTGACCCCGATAGTATTTTTAACCCCGGCAAAATTTTAACGCAAGAACCGATAGATGCCCCCCTTCGAGTTGTAAAATCTGACCGGCAGTGGCAGGGTGAAACCGGCTTTAATTGGGAAGATGATTTTGGGTTGCCGGCAGTGGTAGAAAAGTGCAATGGCGCGGCGGTTTGTCGCAAAAGCGCCGGTGATGGGACGCTTTGCCCTTCTTACCACGCCACAGGGGAAGAACTTTATAATACCCGCGGCCGCTCAAATCTGCTCCGTTTTTTATTGCGCTCAGGCCGTGATTTTAAACAAGAATTGTTAAATCCCGCTTTAGTACAATCGATGGATTTTTGTTTGTCGTGTAAGGCCTGCCAGTCAGAGTGCCCTGCCAGCGTCGATATGGCACGGCTTAAAGCAGAATATTTATACCAACGCCGTCTTGCCCATGGCTGGTCTTTTAAAGACCGTGGTGTTTTGATGTACCCCTACTATTTGCGATTGGCTTCGAAGTTGCCGGCGTTAGCCAACACACTGCAAGCGAGTCCTTTTTTTAAAAAAAGTGTCGGTATTTCAGAGAAATGCGAATTACCACTAATGGCTGAAAAGCCTTTTGTCGATAAGGCGCAACGAGCTGGAAACAAGGCAATGGATAGCACCCATGTCATTTTACTGGTCGATATTTTCAGTCAATACCAGACCCCGGAAGTGCCGCGTGATGCTTTAAGGTTGTTAGAGACTTTAGGCTTTGTAGCACATCCTGTTTTAATGAAAACATCGCCCCGACAATTAATCAGTCAAGGGCTTTTAGCCGAGGCAAAGAAAGCTCTGTACCACTTACTGGAGCAACTCAATAGCGTATCTAGTCATTATTCAATTTTAGGGCTTGAACCGTCAGAGTTATTGGTTTTGCGCGATGAATGGATGGATTTAGTCGAGGATAATGAAAAAGGTCAGGCTCAACAGATTAAGGGCCGCGCGCTCTTGTTAGAAGAGTTTTTAGCCCAAATGGTTGTTGATAACAAGACCTGGCTGACATCCTTTAAAACCAGGCTGAAAAAAGAGCCGGTCACGGTGGCGATTCACAATCATTGCCATCAGAAATCCTTGGTTGGCCCTGAGCCGACAAAAACGTTGTTTGAAGCCGTGCCCGGGGTGAAGTTCAGGCTCTTAAAAACAGGGTGCTGTGGTATGGCGGGTCAGTTCGGTTATGAAAACCCACAATTATCAGAGCAGGTCGCAAAAACCAGTTTTTTACCGGCAATTACCACGCTGGAAAAAGACAGCATTTTAATTGC
>DTSI01000099.1 GCA_012965425.1 Methylococcaceae bacterium | reverse complement strand
ACTGCATTTCATGCTGAAGCAATCCACCGTTTAGAATCATCAAAATAACCAGCACTCCTGTTATCTTTTAAATAAAGCGTGGTTATCAATGGAGGCGGATGAGAAGACGTTTTTTATAAAGAAACGCTCTGTATTTGAAAAAAGTTACCGGCATTGCGCCAATAACTTACTGGGTCTAAACCTTATTGAGAAGATTTACAAAAGATAAACTAACTCGGGGTTAACCACTGGTTAATTAGCTCTATTTCGTGAGCACTGATGATTCCCCCCAAATGCATCAGATTAGTTCTACTGAAAATATATTGGTATTTTGCCTCAAAAAGATCTCGATTCGCTTGAGACAAAATGCGCTGTGCTTCAAAAACCTCTGAGGAATCAACAACGCCATACTTAAAGCCTTTCTCCATCGCCTGATAATTTTTCTTAGCAGACGCTAAAGCGACTTTCGTCGCTCTAATTTTTTCTACGCTGGCATTAATTTCAGTCAGGTTACTGATTAATTCTCGTCTTAATTTACGAAATTCGGTTTCATACTGTAATTTTGATGATTCTAAACGGTGGATTGCTTCAGCATGAAATGCAGTTGTCTTACCACTGGTGAATAGGGGCATATTAACATTCACGCTGGCCGAGGTAATATTCGTCAACCCCACTGCTGAATTGTTAAAGCCTAAATCAGTTCGTTGCACCATCAGTTGAAAATCAACTACCGGAAGATGCCCTGACCGTTGCTGTTTAACGCTGGAATTATTAGCCTTGATAACATCCCGTTTAGATAACAACGTCGCATTATTTGCCGTCAGTCGTTCGAGCCATGTTTCAACCCCGCCTTCAACCGGCCGAAAAGTCAAATCATCACGCAACGGCGTTAACTGCTGTACCGAATGTCCTGTTAATTCAGTTAACTGCTCTTTAGCCATAACCAATGCTGTCTGAGCGGCCAAAAGCTCTGCATTTGCCAGATCACTTCTGGCTTGCGCATCCATCAAATTGGTTATTTTCACTAATTGCTTTTTATAAAGCTCTTCAAGCTGTAACAAAATAGCTTTGCTGACCACGGTTTCATTTTCAGCAACAGACAAATTATCCTGCGCTAACAAAACTTTGAAATAATATTGCACCACATCCAACATTATTTGCCGTTGCGTTTCTAATTGATCATGTTCCGCCTGTTTTGTAACTTCTTGCTGGCGTTGCCAGTTGTAATATTTGGGTAAATCAAACAAGGGTTGACTCAGAACCGCACTGTATCTTTCACCCTTAAAACTATCTCGATCACCACGCCTACTAATAGCTGGATTATTTCCTTCAAGATCCTGCCTGACCGTTGAAATAGATGAAGTGACATTCAGTTGAGGCAACAAGTCGGCAATCACCTGTTGTTCTCTGGCCTCACCGATTTGTACATTTAATTCAGCTAACCGTACGCGAGGGTCTGACTCTAAAACCTGTTGATAAACACCCAGCAAATCAGCCGCAGCTACCCAAGGCAGCCCCCCCACCCAAAGAACAACTGCTAACAATATTTTAAACATGGTTAATCTTCAATCAATGACCGAGCCAAGACATTTGTCAATGGCTGGGCTAAATATTCAACTAATGTCCGACTGCCGGTCTTAATCAAGACCTCTGCGGGCATCCCGGGAAGTAACTCAACGCCTTCTAACTTACGCACACTCTCGGGTGTTAACTCTACGCGCGTTAAATAATACGGCATTCGATTACCTTCATCGATTAATCGATCGGCAGATAAGGTGATCAATTTACCTTCTAAGGTGGGAATCTTTCCCCGGCTAAAAGCACTTAGCCGGACTTCTGCCAGTAACCCGATGTGCACTCGGTCAATATCGTTAGGAGACACCTGTGCTTCAACAATGAGAATTTCTTTTTGCGGTACAATTTCCAAAACCGGCTCACCGGGAGAAATCACCCCGCCTTCGGTATGTAATTGCATCTGCATAACCACCCCAGCTACGGGCGCAATAACATTTAATCGCTGAGATCTATCACTCAGAGAAATTAACGACGCTTTCAAATCTTCAATTTCACCCACCGTTTGAAAATAACGCCGCTCAATATCACGAATACGATTCTTGTCAACATAGCCTTCAGCCAACAATTCTTTCAAATCCGCCAATTCCTCCTGAAAAGAAGCCGCTAAACTTAATTTGCTCGCTTTAAGATGCTTAAGACCCTCTATCTTCGCCTTTACCTGAGTGCTATCAAGCGTTATAAGAATATCGCCTTTCTTAACAATGTCACCATCCTTGACTAACACCTTGTCGATAATACCGCCTTCAAAATGTTGTACCGTTTTCTTATTTGACTTAACGACAATAACTCCAGGCGCTAAGGCCGCGCTACTTAATGGCGCTAAATAAGCCCAACCACCAAACACCACAAAGGTGATAAAAATAACACCGAGACCTATTAATTTAGCTTGTTGATCATCGGTATTTAAAACCGCACCATCCTCTAAATTTTTCATTTCTATCATTTATTTTTTCCTATCAACCCTGCCGACGGTCTGTAAATTTATAAACCTACTGAACTGATTTTCTTTTGCGCTTGTAATCGAGATAACACCGTTGCCGTTGGACCAAAATCAACCAACACCCCTTCTTTCATTAACGCAATTTGATCAACCACCTTTAAAACAGAGGGCCTATGACTGATAATTATTACCGTCACTTGTTCTGATTTTAAGGTTGCCAATGCACGCATCAATGCCTGCTCACCCTGATCATCAAGATTCGAATTAGGTTCATCAAGCACAATTAAACGGGTCTCGCCATAAATTGCTCGAGCTAAGCCAATCCGTTGTCGCTGCCCACCGGAAAGCACACCACCGGTTGCACTGATAATCGTATCGTAGCCATCAGGCAAACGCAGAATAAATTCGTGAACATCCGCTTTAATAGCTGCTGCAACCACTTTTTCAGCATCCACCGCACCAAAACGCGCGATATTTTCACTGATAGTCCCCTGAAATAACTCAACATCCTGAGGTAAATAACCGATAAAAGGCCCCAGTGCCTCTCGATCCCATTGTGCAATATTAGCCCCGTCTAAACGCACGGTACCACTGTGAATAGGCCAAATTCCTAATATGGCTCTTGCTAAGGTAGATTTTCCAGCGCCACTTGGTCCAACAACCCCAATCAACTGTCCTTTTTCTATTGCAAAACTGACATTCTTAACCACCGGCACTTTGCCGCCCGGCGGTACGACCAGAATACCTTCCACAGAAACAGACCCTATAGGATCTGGTAGTTTCATCGGCTCTTTGTCCTGAGGCACTTTTTTTAATAAATCGTTTAGCCGAGTATATTGCCCCCGCGCACTCACAAACCCCTTCCACGTTCCAATGAGTAAATCAATGGGTGCCAATGCGCGTCCTAACAAAATAGAACCCGCAATCATCACCCCCGGAGTCACTTCCTGTTGTATGGCTAAATAAGCCCCTAAACCTAAAACCAAGGACTGTGCCGCCATTCTAAAGACTTTAGATAATGCCACCCAAAACCCAGCATTGGTACTGGCTTTTGCCTGTAAAAAAAGAACCTTATTAACTTGGTCTCCCCATTTTCCTTTAAGATTCCCCAGCATACCCATGGACTCAACCACTTCGGCATTCATCAGATTCTGACTTAATGCTGCTTTATTATGAGTCGCCAAGACATTGGCTCGCTTTAACCATTTACTGGTTGATTGTTCATTACAAATAGCTACCACAATGAGAATAACAGCGGTTGCGATCGCCAACCACCCAATAGCGGAGTGGAACATAAATAAAATAGCAATATAAATAGGCATCCACGGCAAATCAAAAAAAGCAAATAAACCATTACCGGTCAGAAACTGACGTAACGCGGTTAAATCTTCTAGCGGCTGACCATGACTATTTTGCCCGCCGGAATACAAGGCTTGCTTAAAAGAAATATTAAAAAGTCGACTATTAAGCAGTGTTTCAAGTTTAGTACTGACACGCACTAAAATTAAAGAACGCATCCATTCCAAAAAACCCATTGCCAGAAATAAAAACAATAACAACAGGGTAATCACTAATAAAGTAGACTCACTACCACTGGATAACACACGATCATAAACCTGCAACATATAGATAGCTGGCGTGATCATCAAAATATTAATAAACAAACTAAAAAAAGCAGCGGTATAAAAAGCGCCGCGACAGTAATAAAGCGCCTGCTCTAATTCTGTTTTATTCTTTTCTATTGCATTCATGGCCAGTCAAAAAATAGGTGGAAAAAGGTAACCCTTTGCTAAAAAATATCAAATAAAAAAATAAATATCAGGGGGGCATATTAAAACAATCCCTTGTTAAGGTTATACATTTCAATAGCCTATCAAGAACCTCTGAGTCTATTGATTGCATAAAAACGACGCCTATTATCACATAATTACCCAGAAGATGCGCCAATACCTCTTAAACCTGTGGACTAAATGTAACTATTCAAGGCTACTGAAGAAATCTCATCAACAAGCCCAGTTAACGACACCGCCGCATCCAACGCGGCTTCACTCGATAACCACCCTATCACCGAAGATGCAGCGACTGCTCGATAGTCAGTATTCGTCGCAATAACTGAATACGCTAAAGAATTAACGACCTCCGCGTTAAACACGACCGCGAAGTCACCAAACACGCTATCTTCAGACAGTTCTGAAAGAAGCGTTGAGGCCTTTAGAATCACTTCACCCCGATACGTCGGGTGTGCCGTCAACTCTGCCATTAAATAATCAAAGGCTATTTGCGCAGCACTGCCTGTTATTCCAGCGTTAACGGTCACCGTCGATGCTAAAACCGCATCGACACTCAATGCACTTTCTGCTGCCACTAAGGAATCTGCAAAACGAGCCAGCCCCATTTCCGTTGACTGATTTTTAAATTCCGTTAATAACGTATAGCCGGGCTGCTGATCATAAATAACTTCAATCAATCGTACGACTTGTGTTGCCAATGCAATATCAATCGTTTGATATTGTGGATTTAATTCGATTTGTATTGGCTCACTGCCTTCCTGATTCACCCATCCTTGAATAGCATTCACACTGCTTTCGCTCAGTCCCAACACACCATTTTCGTCAGGACTAATCAATTGATGAGACACCACACCTAAAATCACATCCACCCCGTTATTATCATAAATAACAGGACTCCCACTTTGACCCGGCATAATATCCAGATCATCGGTGAAATACAAAATATCATCGGCTACGCGGTCAACGGTCCCGGTATCAAAATAAAGACTATTACCACCCAGATCAGCGGGGTAGCCAATATTGAGCAATTCCTTACCCAGAAGCAAGCCAGTGCCCGTTTGATTGTAACCATAGTCCAGCCACCCCGTCACATAGCCTATTGCAGAACTCAGGGTAACCACACCATAGTCATACTTAAGAATTTCATAAGAAAGCGCCCCGGGAACTCGCCACGGACTCGGCGTGGATAAAGAGACGGCTTCAAACACGCCATAGGGCTTAATCGCCCCCAAGCGCCCGGGCACAATCTGAACTTGCTCAGCCCAACCGCCATGATCAGGGTGATAGATAGCATGTGCCGCGGTTAAAAGACTGGCAGGACCAATCATAACGCCACTGCCTTGCGTTACAACACCATCAGAAAAGCGCGCGAGTACTTGAGAAAAAGCAGCGAGTGGTGGGGCATCTGTCCCTGACTGCAATGCAACGCGATCATCTGCTCCAAAAATAGCCATACAAGTCCTTTACTGCCCCAACAAAGACAACCATAAAACAATTAAATCAAATTGAGATAAAACGATGGATCTATAAGCAAAATTCACCAAAGCACAGGTTCTTATCCGTAAAGAAAATAACCTTCATCTAACCGGACTTTTATAACTTTGATCTAAATGTCATCGAAATTTAAGGCGCTATCGTCATCTTCACCAAAAAAAGCATTAAGATTTTCAGCAGCAACCGCATTGTTGGCCAACAAATCAGTTTTATGCTGCAGAATTTGTAGTAATTTTGCTAAATGCCCCATAGATAACAATTGGCCGTAAATTAAGGGGATTGCCCCTGCTCGCCTCAAGGCCAACCACTGATCATCCTCTAATTGATTCAGTTTCGCTTCATCTATTCTAAAAACACCCTTGATAGGCATTTCTTGTCCTTCGCCATGACGAACAATCAATGGCCAGGGAACGATCAACTCATACGATGCTATTAAATCGATTGCTTTTTGAGTCCCTACTCCATTTAGATATAACTGCTCCAGTAACTTAATCATGCCGCTTAAAAATTCAGTCGGCTCCCCCGCTTCAAACAGAGGACGTCCCTGATCGCCTAAACGCGAATTGTCTTGATCGACACAAACAATCCGTTTACCTTCATCGTTAAGCACTATGGTGAACGGGCTTTGGCGAATAATAGCCGGAATATAATTACCTAACCATTTCCCTTCCGGCGTAATCCATGCGTTCGGTAATTCACTGGAAAGAGAACACAACAAATGAATCCCATAACCTTGCTCTTGGTGAATAAAAGCTAACGGGTAATGCAGTGCTAACCGGGAAATTTCGGCACCGTATACCGGCAATGTTGGCCGGCTCACATAAGCACTTAAATCATTAAGGCCTGATAATGCAAGTTCCGCATGTTTTTCTTTAGAAAGCGCAACAAATTGAACCATTAATGTTTCTCAGCAATTTCTTCATTAAGTGCTTTGGCATAAGCATTACGCGCTGTTTGCATAATGGCCAATTGTTGTTGTAACTTACCAATCTCGCTATCAACAACTTGTATATTAACAATCTGACTTTTAGCATCATCACTCAATGTGTCTAAATCATATTCTTTATCATTAATGGTCCAGGTCTTTTTGGCATCATCTTTCATTGCGGGCTACTCCTTCTAAATTCATAAAATAATTGCTTCGTATTGTACATAAAAAAAGCGACAACACGTTGTCATAGATATTTCTTTACCGCGGTAATTGTACCGACTTTCTCTTTTGTTTAATTAAAACCCGTGCTTAAAAAACAAAAACACAAAACTTAATCACTGTTTTTCAATAATTTCCTGCTCTAAGGCTTTCGCAAAAGCATTTCTGGCGGTTGTCATAATTGCCAGCTTTTGCTGGATAAGGACTACATTTTCATCGACCCGGTTAATACTTGCTAACTGCGCTTTCGCTCTTTCTGAAAGAGACTCAAAGTCATACTGCTTCCCCGCGATCGTAACCGGCAGGCTTTTTAATTCATTCATAATATACTCTCATCATGCTAGCTAGCACGGTTAGGTTATAACAAACAATCTGTTTAATGCTTTTTTACCCGTTGGCGACACAGGTCATGCTCTAAAACAACCTTCTTGTTTTATACAACTCTAAATCTAAGACCCAACAGTAGAGTTACAAAACCAGCCAAACCAAAAAACACGAGATGTAGTTTAATTTATTGCATTGAGAAAAGAAAAATTATTTCGTTTTTACGCTGCTGATCACCATCAAACTAAATCATACGATAAAACCCAAAACTCCCCATCACTCGCCCCGGGAATACCCACCAAATCAATCGCTTGGTCAATTATTTGCGCATTCACCCAATCTGTACCAGCTGCAAAGGCCAGTAGACTCGACTGGGTATAAAAACCGCTTTCAAGATAGCCATTATACAAAGTCGACTCTCCTGGTTCCGGAAGGCGACCCACAACATTTTTAAAAACAAAGTCAACAAAATCAACCTGATTTTCGATGCCATTTATTAAGGCCATCAACTGATTATCAATCACATAACGCGATAACGCGTCAACTGAAAGGCCGTCATTAACCAACTGTAAACCTTCTGATAAAAATTGATTTAATCGCCCTGACCCAAACGCTGAAAGAATCACCCTTGCCACTTCCCCGGCATCGCCGCTAATATCCAAGGCATAACCCGTATCACTAAACACCAGCCGTTCAATGGCCACTAAGGTATTAACCGTTACATTAGACTCGAGATCATTCAACAACGGTGACGATTCAGTGACTTTCTCAACAACCAGTTGCCCTGCCAGATTAAGACTAAACAAAACCTCATGACTGGCAAGCGAATAAATAACGCTGTCGGCACCCGCACCGCCATTAAGTACACTATAGGATGAAAACCCCACTAAATAATCAGCGGCCAGGGAACCGTTAAAAACCGTTGGACCCGTCGGCTCATCACCTTCAGCCACAAAAACTGAAAGCCACTGACTCATACTTAAGCCCTCAGTATCGGTCGCCGTGATATAAAGCAAATAATAAGGCTGGCGACTGTCATAATCTGCACTCATCTGCTCTCTTAATTTAAGCTGCCCGCCAATAACTTCAAAAAACTCACCGTCTTGCATCGACGATAACGAAAAACTATGGGTATCATTTTCGTCAGGATCTAAAGCGGTTAATTCACCCACAATTACGCCATTGAGGCCTTCTGCTATTTCATTATTCGTTACTAAAATTTCTGTTGGTGTCTCATTCAAATCAACCACTGTAACGGCTATTGCCTGACTTTTTAACGTTCCGCCCGAGTCTGAAGCGGATGCTATTAAATTAAATAGTGCCTGCGCTTCATAATTAGCACGTTGTCCTGCTTTTAACTTTAACTGATTATCAACCACCTCAAACAAATCAGCATCGTGACCTGAAAGAACAATATAATTATGCGCGGATTCAACATGGGGGAAACTAAACGAAAAGACACCCACACCAGCGCCATCATCATTCTCTCGAATCTGATAGCCCGTTAAGTTAATTATTGCCGATAAATTGCTTTGGCCTGTTTCATAAAGATCAGCCATGTTGATTCAATCCATGATTGCTTATTTCTGTCAGATACAGCGCATTGTTTTGATAATCGCTACACCAAACATAACGAGTCTAAATCCAAACTTCAAGTCTTATTTAATGGTTAAGGCTTACTATAGGTACTCAATACCCGTTGACACTAAACCGGTAAAGTTAATCTGCGTTTTATTATAATCCGTTTCAGCAGCTAAATTAACAATTCCCACCGCCGATAAGCTCCCACCGGTCAACTGCTCTATATAAGGAGAGGCTAATTCCATCGTTAAAGTTGTTCCCACCGCATTCACCCAAAGGTTCGCAATAAGATGGGAATAAAAATCTCTTGATGTCTCGTAATTGTCTAATACCATCCCGCCTGCAGCTAAGGCAAACGTAACCAACTCATCCTGACT